>JBAZOP010000006.1 GCA_041648665.1 bacterium
GAGGTTTTGGGCACGGGGACCACCGAGGAGCCTCAAGGCGCGATGCGGGGCGGAGAGGTGGGGGAATCGGACGGGGAAGCGGGGCGGATCGCGTCCGGGGGCGGGGAGCAAGGTCTTTTCGACGATTTCGAGGTGGGTTCGGAGGTCGAAAAGCGGGAGGGGGGCGGAAATCGGGCGGGAGACCACGCAGGCACGTCAAGGCACGATGCGGAGGCCTGAGGTGGTATCAAAGTGGGGCGGGGCGGCTTCGGGGCGTACCGGGGCGCTCGGGCGGAGGAGAGGGAGGGAAAGCGGCGTGATATGGTCGATTCGGATGATACTGGCGCATTGGAGCCTCGGGGATTGGGTGGCCGTCGCGGTGATCGTTGTCCTCGCGGCGGTCGCGGTCGTAATCCGGTCTGTCAGCTACGCATCGTACGCCAATCGGCAAGAGGACAAGCTCCGCGAGGCAATCAAGGAGGCGGCTCTCGCGGAGCGAAGGCGGAAAGAAGAGAGAGAGCGAAAGGAAGGAGGGTCAACATGAAGAGGGAGCGGCGGGTGAAGTTTGGGCTTGCGGATTCGCAGTACGAAGAGGCGCGAGACTACGCACACGTGAAGGGATTCGACGGGGTGCATGATCTGGCGCGGTTCGCACTCGTGCAGTACCAGAAGATGCGGCCCCTGACGGCGCACGAGAGGACGGTGATTGCGAAGTGGAGAGCGGAGGAGGAACAGGCGGCGCGCACGGGGGCGGATATCGCGAAGCTGCGCGACATGGCCGAGGGGAGAGCGGGAGTGTCGAGGATCGCGATGACGGCGGCGGAGGCATCCGAGAGCGGCAGAGTGCTGGTGAGGGTCGGAGAGGGCGGGACCGTGCCCGTTGCGGTAGAGACGGGAGACAGATGATGGCAAGGCGGATCGGGGCGATGATCGTGGCTCCGCACCCGGACGATGAGGTGCTTTGGGCGTATCACTTCTTGACCTGTACCCACTACGGAGAAAGGCGCGTTGTCCTTCTCTCGAACGGAGGGAGGACAGACGCTCCCGAGATCAGCAAGGAGATTTGGAAGGCGCTCGGAGTGGAGGGGCGCGCAGAGCATTTCGTTGATCGCCGATTCTACGAGAGCATCGAGGAGTTGCACATGCTCTTGCAGTCGGAGGTCGAGCGCTACCGACCGTCTCGACTGATCTACCCCGGGCCGAGCACCCATCAAGACCACCGCGTTGTGCAGGACATCTGCCGATCCTTCCTACGGCCCGGCTTCGAGTTCATCCGCGTCGCGTATGAGTACGGATACTGGACGACCAACGGCGGAGACGGTATGACGTGTGTCGGGGAGATCGACTCCGTTGAAGGGAAAATGAGAGTCGCGGGGAAGTATGGCTTGGGGCCGGTACAGATCGAAGCGCTGAGAAGGATCGCTGAGTACCACGGCGGGGAGCCGTACCGAATCGCGAAGGCGGTGTTGGCATGGGGATAGTCTATGCAATTCCATCCTATCTTCGCGCGGAGAAGCAGAGCACTCTCGCTTGGTTGAAGAAGAGCGGGGTGCCTCGAAGCATGATCGTGATCGCGGTCCAGAGCGAGGCCGACTACGGAGCTTACAAAGAGCGCTACGCGGGCGACGTTCGCGGGATCATCTACAGTCCCGGGCGCAATCTCTCGGAGAATCGCAACGCGATACTCGACTGGAACGATGGTCGTGACCAGATTGTGCAGCTTGACGATGACATCAAGGAAGTGGTGAGGCTCGAACGCGGGGGCAAGCTCTCGTTGCTGGACAACGTGATCTCGTTCACCGAACGAGGATTCAAGGAGGCCGCTCGCATCGGCACTCCACTATGGGGCATTTATCCCGTCGCGAATCCGTACTTCATGGATCGCAAAACCTCGACGTGGGCGCTGTGCGAGGGAACGTGGATGGGGATCATCGAGTGCGGTCTGCGATTCGACAGCGATCAATGGCTCAAGGAGGATTTCGAGTACAGCTGCCAAGTACTCGGATCGTTCGGGGCCATCCTCAGGTACGATGACGTTGCGGCGAAAGCGAACCATGTGACGGGCGGCGGGACATACTGGCGCGAGAAGGCGGGGGCGATGTGCGCTCGGGTGCTCAAGAAGCACGCGTGGTGCCTCCGCGCGAATCCTCGAAGGAAGGATGAGGTGCTGTTGCGGAGGAAGGGCGGGAGAGCTTAGACTTGAGAGGAAGGGAGGGCGAGAAGGGTATGGCACGAAAGAAGGCGGAGACGGCGGAGACACAAGAGGCGAGGCCCGGCGAGGGAAAGAGCATCGCGATCAAGTGCAAGGGGGCGGCGCGAATCCCGCTGGCGAGGCTCAACGCATTCCAGGCGACGCTGAAACAGATCAGCGGGGACAACATCGAGCGGCTCAAGGCGAGCATCCTCAAGTACGGATTCAGCGCTCCGATCTTCATCTGGCGCGATCAGCACGGAAAGGTCTACATCATGGACGGCCATTCGCGGATGAAGGCGCTGATCGAGTTGGAGAAGGAGGGGTACACGGTTCCTCCGCTGCCCGTGGACGTGATCGAGGCGAGGACGCGCAAGGAGGCCAAGCAGAAGCTCCTCCTGATCGTGAGCGCGTACGGGCGGATCACCGAAGGCGGCGTGATTGATTTCGTCGGGGAGAGCGAGATTGACCTGAGCGATCTGGACGGGCTGATCAATCTCCCGGACGTGAACGTGCAGAAGATACTCCGCGAGGCGGAGAAGGATGCAAAGAACGTTCCCGAGGTTCCTGACGTGGAGTTTGAGGACACCTCGCTGCTCGCCAACCGCATCATCGTCGTGTTCTCCACGGAGAAGCAGCGCGTGCTCCTCTCGCGGCTCCTTGGGGTGACGGTGGACGGGAAGGTGGTCGTGTTCGAGTTCAAGAACTGCCCCGGCCTCGTAAGGGCGCTCGAAGCGGAGAAGAAAGCGAAGGCGGCGAAACCAGCGAAGGCGAAAGCAGAGTGAGCGTCGGCCAGTACGAATCCCCGCGCTGGTCGCACGAGTTGACCGACTGCTCTCTGCCGATGGCCTTTGACCAATATTCGATCTGCTCGTTTGGATGCCTGTACTGCTTCTCCCAATTCCAGAAGTCTGTAGCTCTCTCGCGGATCGCGTATGAGAACAAGATCGTGCGACAGGTCAACGTCGATCAGGTGAAGAACATCTGGCAGCGGCGCAAGGACAACGTCGCCGTCAGGCAGTTCGGTCCGTACCTCGATGAAGGTCTCGCGTTCCAGTGGGGATCACTCGCCGATCCGTTCTGTGAGTTCGAGAGGAAGCGCGGAGTGGGGCTGGAACTGATGCGGTTTTTCGCGAGCGTCAACCAAGGCATCTGCTACTCGACAAAGGGAACGTGGTGGACGCGGGACCCACGGTACTTCGGACTCTTCGAGGGGCGGGACAACTGGCACGTCAAGTTTTCCATCATCACGGCGGACGCGCGCGCAGCCTCTATCATCGAACGCGGAGTGGATCCTCCGAAGGAGAGGTTGAAGGCGATGGAGAAGCTGGCGAGGGCGACCAAGGGAACGGTCACGCTGCGGCTGCGCCCATACATCATCGGCGTCAGTAACAAGACGGCGCGCGCGCTGATTCGGTCTGCGGCCTCGGCAGGGGCACAGAGCATTACCACGGAGTTCCTCTGCCTCGACACAAGGGCGAGGGGAGCGCGGGTGAAGTACTCGAAGATGAGCGACGTGGCGGGATTCGATCTGTATGCGTACTACGGGCGATACAGTCGCGGCTCGGGATACTGGCGGCTCAATCGGGCTGTGAAAGAAGAGTACGTGCAGGAGATGGAGGAAGCGGCGGCGGAGGTCGGGATGCGGTTCTATGTCTCCGATGCCGACTTCAAGGAGCGGTGCTCGACGGGAAGCTGCTGCGGACTGCCCGAAGGGGTGCCGTGGAGCAAAGGGCAGTTCACCGAAGCGCTCCTGATCGCGAAGAGGAAGGGGCGGGTGCGATTCTCGGATATCGAGCCTCACATGAGCTTCATGCGTTCGGTGCAGTGGATGAACGCGAAGGGCTTCAACAAGGCCACCTCCGAGGCGAAAGCGAAGTACCTCCACTGTTCTCTCGCGGACTACATGCGCCACCTCTGGAACAACCCAAACGAGTTCCGCTCGCCATACAAGATGTTCAACGGGATGGTCGTGCCGGTCGGGAAGGATCGGAAGGGAGACGTGATCTACAAGTACACGGGAGAGGAGGAGAGTTGACATGGCGGGAGAGGAATGCGAAGAGGGTGCGGTACGGGGCGGCTCTCGCTCGATCATCCTTCGGATGCCGCTGTCGAGGCTGGTGGACTTCTACATGAAGCGTTGCGGATCGGTGAACAACCTGACGTGGGAGGCGGGCTTTGACGTTGTGAAGGGCGAGGTGATCATCGAGGTTCTGACGAATGGCGGAGGAAAGGAGGGGGAGGGATGAGGTACGTGCCCGTGCTGAACACTCAGACCAATCAGTGGGCGGTCGGGGCGAGCGAGGATTTCAAGGCGAGGCCGCTGACGCGCGATGAGATAGAGAAGGTGTGCAACGCGCTCAACGGATTGAGGGACTTGATCAGCGAAGTAAAAGCGATCAGAGGGGGGTGATTCTGTGACCTTTCGCATCAACCACGCGCGCGACTTTGAAGAGGCGGGGCGCTCTCGGGCGACCGTGACAATCGTCGGCAATGAGAAGGAGGTGGAGAGGACCGTCGAGAACATCCTTGCCGCGATAGCGAAGGAGCCGGGAGCCTCGCGGCTGGCGGAGCTAATCGAGGGAGGCGGGAGATGAGGCCGATCAAGGGGGTTATCGAGGAGCTTTCCGGCGGGCGGTCGAGGCTCTCGTACCCGGACGGCATGACTCTCGAACTGGACGCGGGGCAGGTGGAGCGGCTGCGAAGCGTGAAGAGCAAGGGCACGCTGAGGAACATGGAGGGGCGAGGGTCAATGTGCTCGATGGCTCTCACCGTCTCGGCCAACGAGGTCGCGGGCATGGCCGCGCGATCCTCTGGCACTACAATACAGGCTCTGGTAAACGATGCCGTGACCGCATACATTCCCCTGATCGAAGGGCTGGATGTCCCGAGGACCGAAGGGAAGCCAGCGACAAGCATTCGGCTCCCCGCGAGTACGATCATGGTACTCAAGGAGACGTGCAAGGCCCGGGGGCTGCTGATGCGCGACGTTGTAAGCCATACCGTCGAACTATACGCAAAGGAGGTTGTCAATGGCGAGAGCGCCAACGTGTGAGGAGTGCAAGAGCTTTCCGAAGGCGGGGAACTGCCGCGAGTGTTTCCTCGTGGAGAGGCGGTTGCTGGTGGAGGCGATGAACCGTGCGGAGGAGATCGCCACGCATCGAAGCATCATGGATCAACCTCCGCTCGTGCTCGCGGTGGTCAAGGAAATCCGCGCGCGGCAACGCACAGAGAGGTGGCTCTGATGTGCCAGAAGTGCGGGTGGGAAATCTGGTACAGGGACATCGAGAAGTTCATCGACGAGCACGTTGTGGTGCCTGCTATCGAGGGCGAGCTTGAGCACATCAAGGACAGCGCCGAAGGCAACAAGCACATCACCCCGGAGCAAAAGAAGAAAGCCGAGTACCTACTCAGAAAGGCGGGAGCATGAACACAGAAGAGACGGCGGCGGAGGAAGGCGGAGTGGTTCCCGTCGAGCCGAAGGGAGAGACGGCGCTGAGGCCGTTCTGGCGGAGCCTGTTCGGGATCATCGCGCATCACGTCCGGTCTCGAACGTCGATCAAGCGGAGCGTGCAGCATCTACTCACTTTCGTCGCGGTGCAGATGTTCGTGCGGGCGATGCGCTGGATCAAGAAACCGTACAGGCCATACGCGGCGCCGGTCGTGGAGATGGCGATTTACGTTCAGGCGTACGCAGCCTCACAGCTGTTAGAGATGGGGACTGACGATGAAGTCCCGATCCTGATGACCGTGGCGTGGAGTCGAGACGGGAGATTGTCGTGCGCCGGGCTTTGGGGGAGGGCGAGCCGGGAGACGATGATCGACATATCGAAGGCGGCGGTGAGGTATTGGGAGCAAGTGCCATGGAGCGATCAAGTCAGTTGAGCGGGTGGGAGCTTCGGGACTCTTTCTATTACGATCCGCCAAACGCTTCTCAGCTGATGGATCGCGATCAGTGGTCGAAGCTGATGGAGCATAGCAAGGGCATCTACTTCGCGAAGGGGAGGACATGGGAGCTTCGCGCGGCGGCGGCCGATGTCCGTGGACTGGTGCGCGTGTTCGCTTCGGAGATGGTCCTTGAAGCGGTAGACGCTACAGCGACACACGATATAATGAGGGAGAGAAAAGATGAAGACGATGGACTTGCCCGATGACATCCAACAGAAGATGCGAGAGGCATCCCGAGAAGGGGAGCGCGAGAGAGGGGAGCGGCGGAGGTCGAGCTTGAAGCACCTCGCGTACACCGCGCTCATCGTGGTACTACTCGGGTTGGTGTTGGCGCTCGGGGCGGTGCTGTTCGGATCCGGTATCGCGTTCGGGAACGGAACGGAAACGACCGTCCGAATGAACGTGAGCGGGATGGTGGTCAACGAGGAGGCGCTGCGATTGATCGGGAGCGGTCAAACGGAGAGCCTCTTTGCTTTCTATGACCGACAGACGCGCGACCGAAGCAAGACGGTGCTGGTGATCGCGGCGGCGTTGACGCAGAGGATTCCGCTGAACGGGTTTTTCGCGCTCGGGTGCGAGGAGAGCGATTTCACCTCCCGCGCTCGGAACGTGAACACGGACGGCTCGATTGACGTTGGCGACTATCAGTTGAACACGCGGAGCTTTCCGGGCTACAGCGTCGCCGAGCTTGCGGAGCCAGCGCTCAACATATCGCTCTCGGCTCAGAAGCTCTCTGCGGATTCGCGGCGGCTCGGCAAGTGGCTCAAGGCTCTGCTCGTGTACAACTGCGGCAGATGGTACGGTGACGTGAAGCAGATCACAATGGAGCACTTCATCCGCATACTCGAAACGGAAGCGGAACTGGATGCGGGATTCGCGGAGGTCGTGCTCTCCGAGGAGGGATCGCCATGATAGCGCTGGCAGCGGTCGGTATGGCGCTCATGGGGTTTGGCTTTGTGTTGATCACGATGTGGATAGTGAGAAAGCGAACGGACACCACAATCGAAAAGCTGATTGGCCTCGCAACAGAGGCCATCCGCGTCGGCGGGAAGGATCACACCGAGTTCATTGCGCTTCGGGATGAGCTGCGCGCTCTGCTTCCGAAGGAACGCGAAGATGGATTGAGCGGGACCATTGGGGATGACCCATAATCAGAAAGGGCGGAGGAGGTCGAGATGTTCGAGGGATTGAAAGCGAGGCGAGCGCGGGCGCTGTGGGAGGTCGAGCAGATCGAGAGCCAGCGCAAGGTCTTGAGGGTGCTCGAAGGCGCGTTGCACGAAGCGTATGACCCGCGCGACAAGCTCAAAGACCCTGACGAGGATCGGTGGCAGAAGATCGGGGGGAGTTCCGATCTGAAAGCGCTCGACTCCGCTGACCACGGAACGATGCGCACACAGGCCGTCAACTTTTTCTATCGCAACCCTCACGCTCGCGGCATCGTGCGACTCTTCGAGAAGTACATCGCCGGTCGAGGTTTCAACATTTCCCCCAAGGCCAAGCTCCGACGGGTGGCCGACTATTGGAAAGCGTTCTGGCGCAAGAACGGGATGGACCGGAGGCGGAGGGAGATTGTCCGTCGCACGGTCAGGGACGGTGAGGTGTTCCTCCGATACTTCAAGGACAAGGACGGGGTGCCCATCGTGCGCTTCATGAATCCCGATCTGGTGGCGGAGCCGGACGCGACCACGGCCAAGAACGCGGGAGCCGTGGGGAACGTGTCGTGCGGAGTCGAGACGGACAACGACGATGTCGAGACGGTGCTTGCGTATTGGTATAAGGGGAAGCGCATACCGGCCGAAGAGGTCCAGCATGAAAAGATACTCGTGGACAGCGACGTGAAGCGCGGGCGGTCGATACTCGAAATCGACATGCCCGATTTCACATACTACCGATCTTGGCTACAGAACCGCATGACCCTCGCGAAGCTCCGCACGGCAATCGGGCTGGTGAAGAACGTCGATGGGACTCCAACACAGGTCGCCAACATCGCTTCCGCAACCAAGACGGCCAGCAAGGTCAACCCCGATGGCTCCTACATGCAGAAGCTCATGGACGGGGTGAACATCCTGACCGCGAGCCGAGGGGTCAAGTACGAGTTCCTCACGCCGAATCTCCAAGCATCGGACGCGCAGAATGATGGGCGGTCTGTGCTGCTCTCGATCAGCGCTGGCGTCGGGCTTCCCGAGTTTATGGTGACTGCCGACGCGAGCAACGCCAACTATGCCTCGACGCTGGTGGCCGAGTCGCCGGGCGTCATGGAGTTCTACGATTGGCAGGACTTCTTCAGGGGCGCGTTCGAGCGGATGTATGAGCGCGTGATCAAGTACGGCATGACTATCGGCGAGATTCCCGAGTACGAGATTGTGCAAGAGACGATTCCCGTTGGCTCGATGCTCACCTCGCTCGAAGCTCGGGAGGCGGCGCGCATGGCGGTCAAGAGACTCCGCGAAGCGGCAGAGGCTGACGGAGAGCCTGCGGTTGATGAGCCTCTCGACGGAGAGCCGACCACCGTGGAGACGCGGAGGCCGGTGTCCACGGAGTGTGATGTTACGTTCCCCGAGATCACTCACCATGACGTGAAGACGGAAAGCGAAGCGTTGCATATTCAGAAAGCGAACGATTGGGTGAGCGATGAGACGGCCAGAACCAAGCTCGGGTACGACAACGAGACCGAAAAGCAGCGCATCCAGCAGGAGCGCGAGGAGATGGACTTGACGACCGGCGAGGAAGGGCAGGGCGATGAGGACTTGCTCAAGAGTCGCGAGGCCGAGAAGCAGATGAATACCGATTTGGAGGGCGAGGAGCAGTGACCCAAGTCCAAGCGGACCGCATCGCGAAGGAGTACGCTCGACGCGGGATGGTCCATCACACTGCCGCTCTCGAAGTGACGGAGCGGGAGTTGCTGAGAGTGTATCGGAGCGCGGCGGCGGAGTTGGCGAGGAGGATTGACGAGATAGATGATGTCTCGGCCAGTTCCTTCCTACGCAAAGCATCGCAGCAAGTTGACGAGCAGATCATCCGTCTCACGCAGCGCACTCAGGCCATCGTCGCGAGGAATCTGAACCGCTCTGTGTCGCAAGGTCTCCGCGACGGGGAGGCTACGCTCTACGCCACGGCCACCTCTGCGGTCGGGAGGGCCGCTGCGGTGAAGACTCTCGGGACTCCGATGGGATTCGACAGGTTGTGGAGCGAGGCCGTGCAGTCGCTGTACGGGGGCACCCCGGGGATCGAGCTTTCTCCGCGAATATGGGAGGTGGAGCGCACGACGCTGAAAAGCATACAGCGGTACCTCGCGCAGTCGATGGCCTCCGCGCGGTCGAGGTCGGAAATCGTCTCCCATATCCGATCCTTCCTGCTCATGCCGAACGTCGATATGAGAACGAAGGCGTGGCGGTCTTTCTTCGAGCAGAATCCCCCGGGACGCGGAGTGTATCGGAGCGCTTACAAGAACGTTCAGCGCGTTCTCAGGACTGAGAGCAATCGAGCCTACCGAACGGCAACACAACTGTACGCGAGACAGAAGAGTTGGGCGACGGGAGTGAGGTGGACGTTGAGCGCTGCGCACCCCAAGGTCGATATCTGCGACACCCTCGCGGCTCAGGACTTGTACGGGATGGGGGCGGGAGTGTATCCGGCGGGGGAGGCTCCCGACTCAGGACACCCGCACTGCCTCTGCTACTTGGTCGTGGTCTACAATCTGCAAGCGCTTGGCCTCGGAGGGGCGGAGGCGGCGTGACGAAAATGGCGTTGACACAATCGCCGTTGGCGATACAATCAAAGGCATAGGAATCAGAAGAGGAGAAAGGTATGGCGAAGGCTGGAAACGTTCAACCACCGGAAGCAGACGATGAGGAGGATGTCGTTCAGGAGGCTCCGAAGGCCAAGAGGAAAGGTCCGCTGACCGAAGGCGAGCGCATCGTGAGGCAGAACGCTCTCGACGCGCGGGTGAGCGAGTTGAAGGCGGAATCGGTCGCGCGGCATAGCGTGAATCCCGGCGATGAGAAGATCACAAAGGAGATGGTGCCGTACATCGAGACTCGGCTCTCGCTTTCGGGCGGCACTCTCCCGGTCGAGATCGGCGCTGATCTCGCCAATCGCTTCGGAGTCTCGAAGCTCGACGCGGCGGCTCTGGACAAGGGCATCACGCGGCAGGAGCCGACTCACCGCGCGGCTCTCGTGGCCGGGTTCACTCGTGCGGCGCTCAAGTGGATAGAGGGCGAGTACGGACAGCCGGTGAAGGACGGGATGGGCCGGTTGGTCGGGTACGGAGAGCGCATCGCGGCGCTCCCGAACGGGCATCTGCAAAAGCGGTTCTGATCCGCGCGAAGCGGGGGAGGCCTGCCGTGAAAATCACTTTCCTTGTTGCGAGCGTGAGGGTTGATGACGGAGCGCGCATCGTCACGCTCAAGACCGAGTTCCCCGGGATGCCAAAGGCGCTCGAAGTGCGGTTGACCGACAAGGCTGACTTCATCACGTTCGAGGTCGGCAGATCGGTCGAGGCGGTTTTCACGGTCGTCAAAGAGGAAGCGGCACCGGCCCCGGAGACGGGGCTGGCTCTCTGAGAGAGGAGAAGGGAAAATGAAGACGGCAAAGGCCAAGTTTTACGTCCAGTCGATTCGCCAGAACAACCCCAACACGCGCACGGTCAGTCTCACCTCCGCGCAACTGTTTTGGGATGCCTCCTACTCGGGAGGGTCAATCGAAATCGTCTTGCAGGACAAGGAGACGTGGGGAGCGTTCGAGGTCGGAAAGTACGTGAACCTGACTGTCGAGTCAGCAGAGGACTGAGCGCGGGAGAGGGGAGGGGGAAGGGATGGACGAAAACGGAGTCTTTGCTGGCAAGCTCGCCGAGCTTGTCGAGCAGTCCACGAGGCCGTGGAGCGAGGTGAACAAGTCCAAGCTTCCGGCTGCTTGCTTTTTGTGGGTAGAGGATCCAGAGAAGAAAGCCACGTGGCATCTGCCGTATCGCGAGGGTGCGGGCGGTATCGACGACAAGACGGGACTCTATCGACAGGCGGGCGAGGTGAACATCGCGGCTCTGCGGGCCGTAGCAGCGGCCATCGGAGGCGCGAGGTCCGGGAAGGCGATGAGCATGCCCTCGAAGATCAGGAGGAAAATCGACGGGTTGCTCAAGCGCTACAAGATCGGGGAGTACGCCGAGAGCGCGAATCCCGGCGATGAGGAGCGTGAGGAGGGGGTTGCCTTTGCCGAGATCACGGAGGCAGCGGGGGTGGCGCAGTTCGCGGGGGTATCGCTCGACAAGCAAGCGCACGTTGTGAAGGGAGTGGCGGTGCTACGCCCGGAAAGCGTGAACGTGAGCGAGAGCGGGCGAGGCCGGTACTACGGTCACCAGGCTCTACAGGACGCTACCGTGCTCAGCGAAGGAACCAAGGTATACATCGACCACGAGGTTAGAGGCTCGGAGACTCGGGGCGGGGTGAGGAGCACGCGGGACTTGCTCGGGTACTTGCAGGACTCGCGGCTTGATGAGAACAAGGTCGTGCGGAGCAATCTGCACTACCTCGCGTCTCACGCTCCGTGGTTCGAGCCAATCGTGGAGCAGATGGCAGACAAGGTTGGCCTCTCCGTGCATGCTTTCGGTTCGGTTGTCGCGGACCCGGAGCGGGGCATGGATCAGGTGGAGCGGCTGACCCGACTCAAGAGCGCCGATCTGGTGACGGAGACCGGGAGTACGCGCTCGCTGTTCGAATCCCGCAGTGACGCGGGAACAGAAACGCAAGAGGAGGAAGCGGGAATGGATTTGACAAAGCTGACTCTTGCCGAGTTGCGCGAAGCGCGGCCGGACATCGTCGAGGCGGTGGAGGCCGATTCGCGCGCCGTGGTCGAGGCTCAGAAAACCGACAAGGAGCAGAAGGACAGGATTGCCATGCTCGAATCGGAGAACAAGACCCTCAAGACCAAGGTTGACGAGGCGGAGTTGAAGGAAAAGATCGCGGCGAGGAAAGCGAAGATCACCGCAGCGATCAAGGAAAGCGGGATCAAAGAAGAGATGATCACCGCCACGTTCCGCGAGGTACTGGAAGCGGCCGACACCGACGAAAAGGTCAAGGCGCTCCTCACCGATCGCAAAGCGCTCATCGAAGGGGCGAATGCGGGAGTGCGGGACATGGGCGATGAGCAGAAGCTCGATGAATCCGCTGGTGGCAAAAAGGACAATGGCGCGACGGACGATCAGTACCACGCTGCCGTTGTCGAGAGTGCCCGGGGCGCGTAGGCGTCGGGCGAATCACGAGAGGGAATCGAGAGAATGGCAAACAAGATGCGTTACCTTCGCGGACCCGTTGCCGAGGCATACATCGCCAAGAGCGGCACCGTGGCAATCGAGGAAGGTGACATGCTCAAGCTCAACACCTCGGGGCAGATCACGCCGGCAAGCGTGTCTGGTGACAGCACCGGACTGATCGCTGTCGCGCGCGGAGCTTCCCCTGCGACCGATGCAAGCGGCGCGAAGGTGCCCGTGAATATCATCATGTTCGGCAGCGTGTTCGAGTTCATCTGCGGTACGACAACCGCAGCGCTCGCTTTCGGACAGGCCTTGAAGATCACGGGGAAACAGACGCTGAGCAAAAAGACCGCAACCAACATCGCGGTTACAGGGACCAACGCAGTCGCAATCGTGGCCGAAGGAATGGCCGCGAGCGGCAGCACCGTGAAGGTCATGTTCAGGCAGACGAGGTGGGCAGCGCAGATCAACAGGCGGTCCACCGGCACCTGGGGTGCGTAGGGAGAGGTTGAGAGGATATGGGACTGAGAGAACTGTACGAGAGCGAAGGCGAGGTTGTATTCACTCGCAAGCTCATCAACCTCATCGTCGAAGGGAAGCTGAAGCCGGAGGAGTTCTCCTTGAGGGCGCTGTGGGAGGCCATGGGCCGTCCCCGGCTCTCTCCTTCCACCGGTGGCCTGTTCAGAGGCAAGATCGAGAACGATGCCGAACTGAAGGAGGCCGTTGACAGCACGATGTTCCCGAAGATTACCGGGACGATGATCAACAAGGTCGTCATGGATGCGTACCAGCTGGAATACGGCATCGGCGACAGGCTGGTGCGGGTGATTCCGAGCACGCAGAAAGACGACACCATCGTGGGCATGACCGCAGAGGGCGAGCTTTTCGAGGTGGGCGAGGGCCTGAGCTACGAAGAGACCGGCTTTGAGGAAAAGCACCACAAAATCTACAACCGCAAGTTTGGCCGCATCGTCGGACTGACCGAGGAAGCGGTGAAGTTCGACCAGACGGGCCAGATGATCGCGCGGGCGCAGCTGATCGGCGAGAAGATGAAGGCCAAGCGAGAACAGGTCATCATGGAGGCTGTCCTTGAGAAAACCTCCTCGGGAGTTCTCGCGGCTTGGAGGCCGGGCGGAACATCGACCGCTCTGTATTCCGACACCTCCACCGATCCGTACAGCGCCACCACGTTCGACAACAACATCACCGATGTACTCTCCGACGAAACCGACATTGACGCTGCATTCGTGGCGTGGGCGTCGGCAAAGGACGAAAACGGGGAGTTCATTCAGGTGGTGCCCGATGCCATCCTGACCAATCTCGGGAAGGCGAGCACGGCCATGAAGCTCTTCCAGCAGGACCGCACGCTGGCCTCTTCGAGCCTCGGGGACAACATCTACAAGGGCAAGTACCAGCCCTACACCTCCCCGTGGGTCAACAGCATCGTGAGCGCGACCGCGTGGTTCATCGGAGCGTTCCGCAAGCAGTTCATCTACACCGAGGTGTTCGCTCCCGAGGTCACTCAGGCTCGCCCCGGCAGCGATCAGGAGTGGCTGCGAGACGTGATCTACCAGTGGAAGGCTCGCTTCATGGGCGGGTGCGGAGCGGTGACCAACCGCTACGTCATCAAGTCCACCGGCGCTGGCTGAGATAGAAGAGACGGGAACCGGGGCGGAGTCGTGAGGCTCCGCTCCTTTCGCAAAGGGAGATGGCGGTGGACGTACAGACAATCATCGACGCGATTGATACCAAGCTCGCCGCAATCGCGGCTTCTCCCGATTCGGTGGTCAGCTATCGGATCGGCGACAAGAGCGTGGACAAGGCCGGGATGGTCAAGTACCTCATGGAAATGCGCAAGATGTACACCGAGCTTCTCAAGGACACTCCAACGGAGGATGTCAGCATGGTCGATGTCGATATCAGCGCATTCGGCGAGGACTTCTCCACGGTGATCGGGGATGACGGATGAGCTATATCTCCGACACGGTCTCTATCCTCGCGGATGAGCCGTACGGGACCGTGACGCGGCCGGTATTCAGGCACGTGTCGGGAGCGGTCCAGTTGATACCTCCGAAGCAAACCGCCACCTCTGTGACATCCACGCGTATGCACTCCACGCCGATCCGAGCCGGTATGACCAAGGACGCGAGGGGATGGGTTGCTGAGGCGACTCACCACCTGTACTGCGCTTCGAGCGCCACGGTCGAGGTCGGGGACCACGTCGCGTTCTCAGGAACGGTCGGGTACCTCGAAGTGCTCGGGGTGGACGCGTACGAGGACCACAAGCGCCTTTGGGCGAAAAGAGTGGAGGGCAGGGCATGAAGAAACCGATACCGGCGCCGTTGACGCGCGCTCACTTTCTTGCCGCGAGAGATAGAGGTGACCGCGTGATCGTGATAGACGGCAACGTGCTCCCCGTCGAGCAATATCTTGAGGAGGAGGAGTTGAATGCCGGAGTGGAAGGGCGAGTACGTCAAGGGCAATCTGGTATCGAACCTACAGAAGCTCGCGAGTCTCAACCACCCGATGATCGTTCTGACCATGGAGATCGCGGGAAACAACGTGGTGGAGCACGCGAAGGCAAACCATCGGAGACCACCCGAATCTCCGGCGGCGGTTCGAGAGCACAGTGACCCGAGATTCTACACTCGCACGGGAAATCTGGTGAACAGTATGCGGGCCGAGAACGCACAAGTCAGTGACCTTGCGATAACGGTGCCCGTTGTGGCGGGAGACACGCGAGTGGACTACGCAGCGATCATCGAGACGGGGAGGAAGAGTGCCGCGACGTTCGGAGGCGGAGCTTTCAATCCGTGGGCTGCGCTGACTGAGTTCGGAGGAGCGGGGCGCAGAGCCTTTCCGTTTTTCAGGCCAGCGATCATGAAAACCGCTCGACGCAACTTCGGTATCATCGGAGAAGGGGTAAGGCGCACGTTGATAGCTCTCTCGAAGGGGTTGCATTTCGGAGGAGGTCCGCGATGACGGACATCAAGGAAGCGATCCGCGATCTACTCAAGGGAGACACAACGCTGCTGACTCTGCTCGGGACTCCGACCGCGTACCCGTACCAGATATTCTACAAAGTGCCCCCGAAAAAGCCGACGCTGCCAGAGGTGGTGTTCTGGTTTGAGGGGTCGAACGAGGACGAGGAAACGGACGGCGCACTTGAACTGAACAACGTTCAGATGCTCCTCGTGAGTTGGGGAGTGACTGAGGTGTATGATCAGATCGCGCGCCGCGTGAAATACGTTCTGCATCAAAAGACGGTGAATAGCACGGCGTACATTTCGCACACCGGTTGGGTGAGCGATGTTTACGATGCGGAGTTCAACTGTTGGGGCAGGACGGACGGCTACAGGATTCATGACAGGAGGGAATCGGCATGAGTCAGGCTGCTGCAAAAACAATCCCCATCGGGCCGTGCAATGTCTATTGGGGAGACAAGCGCCTGGGCTTCACTCGTGGTGCTGTGACGATCCGTTACACGAAAGAAACGGTACAGGGCGCCATCGAGGAGATGGGAGTGGACGTGCTCTCCAAAAAGGTCAAGGAGAGTTGCGAGGTGGACATCGTGATCGCTGATCTGAACCTCAAGCGCATGCGCTGGTTGTACGATCAGGCGAACAGCGACGCGAGCGCAACGACGCTCGACACGACTGCCTATCAGTCGAGCACCACCGCCACGGTTCGCTTCCGTGAAAACATCAAGCTCTCGGGCACCACGGCCGCGACGGTCAGCAAGGCCGCGTGGGTCACGGGCACGGTACAGGTTCACAAGAGTGACCTGAGCGTCGAGTACACGAAGGGCACGGACTGGACGGGAACGTCGAGCGTCGGGACGATCAAACGGACCGCAGCGAGCACTATCCCGACCGGAGCAACGGTCATCGTGGAGTACAACAAGAGCAACGTCACGGTGAGCAAGATCGCGACGGGCGGGAAGATGGCCGACTACGAGGCTCCGCTCCGTTTCGTGCACTACCTGAATGACGGGAAAACTCTACAGTTCTACGCCTACCGGGCAAAGAAGATGGGCGCGAGCGATCTGGCAATCTCGATTGCCGCTGAGTTCGGAGGAATCCCGATGACGTTCAAGGTGCTCGCGGACATGAGCCAAGTCCCGGGCAAGCAACTGTTCTACTGGACGCTGGAAAGCTGAGAAGGAGGGATCACGGATGATGGGCGAGGAAGCGAAGCGGCTTGAGGAATTGCTCGCGGAGCCGGACGACGATGCCGGTGTCGCGAACGGAGAACAACTGACGCAGACTCACGATGAGCGAAACATGGGAGTGCTTCGGTCGTGGTTTCCGCGATGGGTGCGGAACGCGACTCAGAACTGGCCCACGCTCGAATGGGAGTTTGGTCGGCGTGACCTGTCGCTGCTAAACCTCGCCCACATCGACCACGAAAGGGAGCGCATCGAGCGCCACTGGCGCGGACCCGCGATAGTGGTCGGCTCGGGACCGTCGCTCAATGACGCGGCTCCTCTGCTCAAGGACTGGAAAGGCATGGTGTTCTGCACGGGCAGCAACGCCAAGACGCTGATGAGGTACGGGAGAGAGCCTGACGTGATCGGGATGTTCGACTGCGGGGATGCCGTGTACGACCAGATCCGGGGCGCTCGGTACCGCAAGGCGAAACTCGTGACCAATCCTTCGGTGTCGCCGAAGGTGATGCGCTGGTGGAGATGGCCGCACGCGTCGCGCTGGAACAAGCGGTACTACATCATGAATCATTTCGGCCACGATTGGTTTGAGGACACGCTCCCCGTCCTGTTCCCGTACATCCGCTGCTCTGTGATGAACGCGGGGAGCACGGGGAACAACCTCGTGCAGATAGCATGGTTCATCGGGTGCTCGCCGATTTTCCTTGTGGGCTTCGATCTCGGCTTCAATGAGAAAGTGTACCGCGCGGATATGTTCGAGAGGCCGTGGACCGCGAGGGTACAGCGCGAGGGCTGGAAGAGGCACAAGGTGGATGTCCAGTTGAAGCGCGAGGGAACGCTCTTGGATCCATGGGTTAGGGTGTGTGCTCCTCCGCCACCTCCCACGAGGAAGATATACCGCACGGCCAAAGGGCTTCTCACGACAGAGGAGCAGATCGAATACAAGATGGCTCTGTTCGACATCTGGCGCATAGACCGGATGCCGATGATCAACTGCTCTCCCCGGTCGCTGATCGATCCGGAGGAGATGCCATACGTTCCAATCGAGGAGGTAATCAAGAGTGGCGGAAAAGGATTCGAGCACCTCTACAAGCGAGGTGAAGAGATTGACCGAATCGGAGAGGCAGTTCACGCTCGGCACTCGCGTGCTTCTGATGAGGGAGATGTCGATAGGCAGGGCAAAGGAGTTCGCCCTGAGAGCGGTGGCGGCGTTCGACCGGATCAAGGCGGCGGCGGAGCCGCAGACGGGGCAGGACGCGTCAAGCGTTTTGCGGATGCCGATTCAAGAGCTTCTGACGAAGTACGGCGGGCTGGCGTTTGAAGAACTGACCAAGCTCCTCAACTACATCTTCGAGTACCGCAACGCGGAGTATGAGCCACTGACTCGGGAGTGGGTTGAGGAGAACATCTCCCTGCGACAGATGGGTGTGATCATCGAGGAGTTGGCCGATCTGAACCAGTTGGGATGGGTCGTGCCTTTTTTTCGGAAGTCCTTGGCCTCCAGCTTGTCAACCCTGTCTCAGATGGAGGAGACGGCGGAGCCGAGGACGATCAAAACGGAGACGGTCAATCCGGGCGGCGGGAAGCATCCTGGGCGGAGACATACCACGCGGTAATGGTCGCGTACCCGGGCTACACGGTACGCACAATCGAAGAGGAGTTGTCGATGCGAGAGATTCGGGCGCTGCTGCTGTGTAGGAAGAAACAGCCCACTCTCGCGGTCCTGCTGAACAAGGTTGAGCAGATTCTCGAAAAGCACACGGGCTGTCGCTTCCAGAGTATGGAACCGATGCCCGACGACCAGCTGCTGAACGTGCTCAAGGGCGAGGGATGGATTTGAGAGGAGAGGGGCGATGGCGAACGCGATATCAGTTGGCGATCTGATCGCATACCTCAAGCTCGACAAGGGCGGGTACTCTCAGGGGATGAAAACGGCCGCAGAGGAAGCGACCGTGTTTTCATCTGCGGCAGACAAGATGTTCGGACTCGTGAAGAAAGCGGCCATCGCAGCCTTTGCCGCGATCAGCGCCGCGACGGGGAAAGCGATAGCAGACGCCGCACGTTACGAGCAGCAGTTGGCGAACATCAGCACCCTTCTCGACAAGTCAACGATCAAGTACATGGAGCAGTACCGCAAACAGGTACTGGATATCTCCCGAGCGTACGGAGAATCGACGGACACGCTGACCAAGGGCTTGTACGACATCCTCTCCGCGACCATTCCAGCATCGGACGCCATCACCGTGCTCGAACAGTCGGTCATAGCAGCGAAGGCGGGGTTGGGGGATGCCGCGAGCGCGACCAAGGCAATGGTTGCGGTAATCAATAGCTTCGGACTCTCGGCGGCGGAGGCCGCGCCAAAGGTTGGTGACCTGTTCTTCGAGATCATCAAGCGCGGTGTGATCACGATGCCCGAGTTGGCCGAGCAGATCGGCGACGTCACGCGCTTGGCGTACAACGCGGGGGTGTCGCTCGAAGAGTTGGGGGCCACGATATCTGTGATCACGAGGAACGGGGTTGATGCGTCGCAGACAATGACTCAGATTCGGGCTGTGCTCAACGCGATGATCTCTCCGAGCAAGCAAGCTCGGGAGGCGGCGGCTGACCTTGGTATAGATTTCAGCCTGTCCGCTGTGCGCGCTCAGGGGTTTGCGAAGGTGGTTGCAGATATTGCGCGCGTCGCCGAGCAGAATCCCGATGCGTTGGAGAAGCTATTCCCGAACATCCGTGGACTGGCTGGTATCCTGAACGCGGCCAAGGACTTGCGGAGCGAGGTGGTGCTGTTCAACGAGGCGCTCTCGACCGGATCCGTGATGCAGGACGCGTACTCCAAGCAGACCGCCACGTTGCAGCATCGTTGGGATGTGTTCAAGGAGACCCTACACACGGTCAGCATCGAGGTCGGGACGCAACTGATGCCGACTCTCGGGCACTTCCTCGAAATGTTCTCCACTTGGCTCACGGACAACAAGGATCGCATCGTTGGATTCTTCCAGCGCTTTGTCGAGATACTGTCGGGGATGGCCGAGTGGTTACGGAAAAACGGCTCTCTGCTGATGGTAGTGGCGACGGGATTCTCTGCCTTGCTGATCGCGGAGAAGGTTGCGGTTGCCGTGAAAACTTTCTCCCTTACTATGACGCTCGCGTCTGGACCAATCGGAGTCATCACCGCTCTCCTTGCTGCCGCTGCCGTTGCGTTCTTCAAGTACCGCGCTGCCATGCAAGCAGCGCAGGCGGAAGAGAAGCTACTCAAGGACGCGCGCTACGGGCTGCTCGAAAGCTCCGAGGAATACCAGAAGGCGCTCGACATAGAGAGAAAGTACCTCGTGGAGCTACAGATGGAAAAGGACAGGTTGCTCTACGGATACCGGCGGGAAGGGTACGAGTTGAAGAAGGCGGGCGATGTTTATTGGGAGACCGCGAAGGACAAGAAGAACGCCGACAGGATTTGGAGCGGGAGCAAGAAGCTCGAAGAGATTGACGACATGATCGAGCGACTTGAGGGTGAGACGAAAGCGATCACCGAATCGAAGAGTGCATATGAGGCCGAGCAGAAAGCGGCTGTTGACGCTCTGAACGCTCGGATAAAGGCCGAGACCGAAGCGGCGGCAGCGGCAGCAACAAAGGCCGCGAAAGACGCGGCAGCGGCGGCAGAACGCGAAGCCATAGAAACGGAGAGGCTGAACCGAATCAGGCAGATTGAGAGGGAGGTCGCCAACGCAGCCAAGACCGAAGGTCAGATCATAGAGGATGAGATTGCAGAGTACTCCAAGCTCGGTATCGCGATGGACACGATTCTCGCGTACATGAAGCTCAAGCACAAGGAGTACTATGACGAGTTGACCGAGATGCGGGACGACAACGTCCAGAAGATGATCGAGTCAATCGAGGCCGAGAACGATGCTTTGGAGCAGAGGTATAACGCGCAAGAGGATTTCCGAAAGCTCCAAATGGACGGGTACGAGAGGAACGCGTACGACATCGAGATGGAGAAGCAGCGCTTCATCAACGCCGGTGTCGATGAGGTCGATGCGGAGAAATGGGCCGCGAAGGAGCGGGTAAAGGCTTGGGAGGAGTACTGGACTCAGGTCTATCAGGGCGAGCTTGACAAGGCCGATAACGTCGAAGAGACCAACGAGGAGATCGCCAACAAGGAGCGGGAGTTCAACGCGAAGCGGGTGGAGGATTGGGAGACCGCGTTTGGACAGATATCGAGCGCTGGCATGGCGGTGTACGATGCTCTGCGCGAGAAGCAGGATCAGCAGTGGGCGAATGAGAAACAGATTCTGCAAAACGAGCAGAAGGCGGTCGAGAAGAGGTACGACGCGGAGGAGAAAGCGGCTATCGAGGCCGTCGAAGCATCCGCGCTGAGCGAGGAGAAGAAGCAAGAAGAGATCAAGGCCATCCGCGATCAGTACGACAAGGCGCGCGACGATGCCGAGCGCGACGCGAGGAACAAGCTCAACGCCATCGCCTTGAAGCAGTGGAAGGCGGATCGCGACGCGAAGCTGGTGAGTATCGTTGCCGATACCGCAAAGGGAGTCGTGCGGACGTTCGCGGAGTTCGGCTTCACTCCGTGGGGCATCGCGGCGGCTGGTTTGATGGCTCTCGCGGGGGCCGCGCAGTACAAGATCGCATCGGACGCGCCAGAGCCTGTGTTCCCCACGTATCAGAAGGGCGGATTGGTCGGGGCGAACGAAGGCGGAGTGCTACGGGGAAGCCCGGGCATCGACACCAACGTCATTCGCGCGAGCACCGGGGAGTTCATCATGCCGTCCGAACAGACCGCAGCCAATATCGGACTCCTCGAAGCGATCCGCTCGGGAGGCGGGGCGGGGCAGGGGTTGACGATCACGCCGGGCGAGGTCGTGCTGAGTCTTGACGGGCGGGAGATCGCGCGGGCGCAGATACCGTTTCTCACGGAGGAGAGCGACCGTGGGACATTCCGCGTCGCGCCGAGAGCGGTGAGGGCGAGGACATGAGCATCATTCGGTTTGCCTATCACAACTACGTCGATGAGGGCACGATCAGCGTGTACTCTTCGCAGATCGAGACTCTGCCCGTCTCCAACCTACAGGACTGCTCGCTGCTCAAGAAGTGGAAGAGCGCGAGCGGCACGTTCAAGGTGGTCGGCGGGTACAACGATGTTGTGAGCTTCCGCGACACGGCCACCGACTCGATCCGATGCTTTGTCGTGGCGAGCGGAACCTACACGGGGAGCGGGCTGGCCGCGAAAGTGCAGAGCGGGCTGCGCGGGTACGGTAGGTACAACGGGCACACGTTCACTTACAACGGAGCGGGTACCACGGATCGGAGATTCCGCTTCATCAAAGGATCGACCGCAACCGTACTCGCTCTGCTCTTCGGGACAAGCAAGGATCGCTCGCTGGCGCATCTGCTCGGGATGAACGAAACGGACCGCACAGCCTCCTCGCTCTACGGGAGCTTTTACTCTCACAAGGAGTCGCGCGGAAATCAGCAGTGGCTGCGCGTAGACTTCGATGACCAGATCAGCGGGACGGTGATGGTGATCGACGCGCACAATCTCGCGAGCGGAACGGTGATGCGCGTTCGGTCTCACAGCACGGGCAGCTACTTCAACGGGCTGAATGATCGGTATCGGGGCGAGGGAGTTTTCAGGGCGACAACCAACCTCGTGACGAATCCGGAGGATTGGTCTGTCAGTCCTTGGAGCGTCTCTAACATGAGTTCGTACTTGTCCTTGAAGTATGCTCTCGGTAAGAGATTGACCGCGCTTTCTGCAATAACGGCTGGCGGGTATATTCAACAAGCCGTTACCTTCACTACAGCAACCCCATCTATCAGTGCGATAATGGTTCGCGGCACGAGTGCTACAACGAACATCTATGTACGGGATTTCACGGCAGCCGCACAGCGCGGAACGATAACCATAAACTGGGCCACCAAAGCGGTCTCTTTCGCCGATGGAGCGGTGAACGGAAGCTCGGAATGGCTTTCTGATGATCTTGTTATAGTGCGGGCGCAAATGGTTGGAGTGGTGACGGGAAACGTCAATAGATTCGTGCTCGGCTCCCTCGGGGCAGTCGGTGCCACGGTATACGCGACGGCGGCAATGGCCGAGGACACTACTCCTCCGACAGCCTACACACAAACCACGCGCGCCAGCCAAACGGGATTCAACCACCACGTCGAGCCTCTGCCGACCAAGTTCACTTTCAAGTTGAAGATGAAGCCTCTTTTCCCCTTCGACATCGCCAGCGGATACAAGTACCCGTTCGCTTTTAGCAACCAACCTTCATCGCTCGGCTCTTTCGCCGGTTCATACTTCCTCCTCAGATACCACTATAACTCGGACAGATTTTTGCTCTATTACTTCGAGGGGGAAACGCTCAAGAGTTGGAACGTCAGTCCGCTCTATACCGACAATGGGTCACTGATGGTTAATCACACTTGGGTGTTCTCGATTGACTTGAGTCCAACCGTGGCGGGAGCGCGGGTGACGCTCTGGAATCCCGGCGTGAGCGTGTATGCTCTCGGGAGCGCGGCGGAACCGTTGGTGTCGCAACTGACAAACCTCGCGTTCGCAACCTACACAGCCCCTAACAACCTTGACAGCTACATCCAAGAGTTCAAGCTCTGGCGCGGGTACGATCCGGTGTATTGGGCAACCGAAGCCGAGTTTGATGCCGCGTATGCGAGCAAAACGCCGGTCTATGATTACTCTTACAAGAACACCCCGTGGATGACGTACCTCGAATCCGATGACGGCCACGGTCACACCGATGAGGAGATCGGCCTCAAGGCGGGCCGGAGCGTTCACTACTTCTCGACTCCGATCAAGGGCAAGAGCGTCCAGTTGTCGTGGCACGATCCGACCACGGACTATTCAGAGATTGGGCGGCTCTGGATCGGGAACCACGCCGAGCAGCAGTACCACTACACGGGACTACCGATGAGCTTCAAGCGCAAGGCTCGCATCCTCCGAAGCAAGGCCACGATGAGCCGGGCGGGGGTGAGCTACATCGACCGCGAGGATCCACTTTGGGAGTACGAGGTGCCGCTCGATCTGCATGACCCGTACCTGAACAGCGGGACCAAGACGCGCATCGAGACGTTCCTTGAGGAAGCTCAGGACAGTCGGGTGTTCTACACTGACTTCAACGGTGAGTCGAGCGTGTACGGATATATCGTGAAGGGGCACGAGTTCTCGCGCATCGGCAACAGCAGCGCGTTCCAGCCGAGCACGATCACGATCAGGGAGCAGAAGTGAGCCGCATCACAACGTTCGCCAAGCTCATCGCGGCGGCGGAGAGCAAGAAAGAGGTTTTGCTCGAAGCTCGGCCGAGCGAGCTTCTGACCAATTGGGCGGGAAGCTCTCCAACCTACACGATCACGGTCGGGGCGTACGAGGTGGAGGCGCTCACCGTGGACGGTGTGAGCTACACGCGGGTGTACTCCGTGGCGGCGCTCGGGGCGGAGAAATATTGCTGGCTCGGGGGGGTGCTCACGGTACAGGTCGCGTCCGGCTCCATCTTCACCAAGACGGTCGTGGCGACGTACTTCCTGACGTTCTCGCGGAGAGGATCGACGTTCAACGACAGGCACTATCTCCCCATGCTCCTTTCGGTTCCTTCCGTCCAGCAGTCGCAGACCGATTCCCATTGGGGAGTGTCAGTGATATCGGGCGGCTCCTTGTCGTTGCAGAATGCTGACGGATTCTTCGATGAACTGACCAACCGGTTTGTTTGGGAGAACAAGGCCGTGAAGCTCCTCGTGGGAGGAGAGGACTTGCCGTACAGCGAGTACTCAACGCTGTTCTCGGGGGTGATTGAGAAAAAGCACCTCGGGGAGCAGTTGTTTGATCTGAGCTTCCGGGACGAAAAGGAGAATTGGGAGGATGCGGCCCTGCCCGAGAGCGGTGGGACGTTCGAGAAAAGCGCGTGGGCGAATCTTGCAGACGATGACGCGGGGAGGCAGATACCGCTCGTGTTCGGGACGGTGAGAGAGTTGCCCGTTGTGTGCGTGACGAGAGCGAAGGGAACCGCGACGAGCATCCATAGTTTCAAGTACGCGTACACCGGCCTCAACGCGGTGTCCGAGTTGAGCACTGTCCGCGTCAACGGAGTGGCGGTGCCGTACTTGAGCGGGAGCGTTTCGGCGGCAACGTTCAAGCTCTCGGGAACGCACTACGCGCCGGGCGATTCGGTGAGCGTCGATTGCATCGGCTACAAGAGCGGCACCGTGGTGATAGAGAATCCCGTGGACGTGTTCACGAAGCTCGCGACGCTCTGCGGCCGGACGTACACTCCCGACTCGGCAGCGTTCGCGACCGCCAAGACAAGGGCGGCGGATTTCGCGATTGGGTTGGCCGTGATCGACGCGCCATCCTTCCTCGATGTCTGCGGAGAGTTGATGAAGTCTTGCCTCGGAAACATCTTCATCAACAACGCGGGACAGGTGAGCATCAACGTTTGGGACCCTGAGCTTGAAGCGACTCTCCCGACGATCAGTGACGTGGAGATCGCGGACGGATCGCTTGAGGCTGACACGGCGCTCGACGATGTACGGAAGGTGGTCAGAGTCGGGTGGAGGAGGAAATGGGTTGACGGGGACAGCGCCCACGTTCAGGTAAGCTCCTCCGAGGTTGAGCGGCTGTACGGAATCCGCAAGAGCATCACCGTCGAGACTCTGCTCTCAACGGAGACCGGAGCGCACCTCCTCCGCGACAGGCTGGCGCTCATCTACTCGATGGCTATGACGGAGGTCGGTTTCAGGACCAAGCTTCAACTGGCTGACTTGGACATCGGGGAGCGATTGCGGATAACGTGGCGCCGCACTCCGAGTTCCGATGCGCTGAGTTGGCTCAACAGCAGACGCATCGAGATCAGTTCTATCGAAAAGGATTTCGACGGCTCTGTGATAGCGATCAGGGCGAACGATCTGCGCGGAATCGGAGAGTTGATCGGGCACTGGACAAGCGACACCCCGACGTTCCCCACTGACCTGGGAGGCGGGAGTGGGGCAACGTGGTCGAGTAGTTGGACGGCTGCGCAGAAAGCGTATGCCAAGGCGAATTGGGGATACTGGACTGACGATGGAGGATTCGCTGATCCTGCCGATCCGGATTCGCGGTATCTATCCTATTGGTGGTGAGGTGACGAGATGGCGTGGGATGTTTCGACCGTGACGATTGGCGAGAGCACAAAGAAGAGTAGATGGGACAAGGCTGTCGACAACTTCAAGGAGCTTCGCAGTGGCTCAATAACTATATGGGGGGGCAAGACTTTCTCCGGCACCGTCGCGTTCAAGAATGCCGTCACGTTCAAAACATCGACGGTGTTCACGGGCACCGCGACGTTCGCGAAGTATCCGAAGGCATCGGGACTCGCTTCCAAGAACACGTTTGGAGCTTCCGTCGAGAGGAGCTACAAGTCTGGCAGTACCGATCTGAAAGCGCACGTTTACCAAAAGGTGTTCAGGCTCGGATCGTGGGATATGGACACGGTCTCACAGGTCAACATCACCTCGGGTATTGCATCTATGCAGACGAAAATCGTTGGGATTCAATGTTTCATAATGGATGACGGCTTGACTATTGTTAGCGAGTTGGCCAGGGGGGGGTACTACAACTTCAACCCTGATGGGACTCTCGAAATCCTGCGCGACGCGGGGGGTACATTCGACTCAACTCTCTACAACGATACCTCGGTGAATCGTGGATGGGTCATAGTGGACTACATTCTGTAAAGGGGAGGCGCGATGAGCAACGTTCAGGCGACGGTCGAGACGATGGGCGCTCCGTCGGGCAACGGATCGCAAAAGCCGCAGCCGAATGGGCAGGCGGCACGGAACGCAATGACGGCGTTGAAGCTCGCGGGAGGGATTGTCGGCATCTGTCTCGGGATCACTCTCACGGCGGTCGTGGCGGTTGGGAACAAGGACCATCAGGCTATAGATTCCCGGATCTCCACCGTTGAGGCTTTCAAGGATGATGCCATACGGGAGCAGAAGAACGTCGCAAGCGAAATCGCCGGGCTTACGAAACAGGTTGAGACGCTGACCAAAACCGTGGAGAAGTTCGGCGACAAGATCGACTCGCTGATGCTGAGGGTGCCTCGATGAAGAACGGAACCGCAGTTGGCCTCAAGGGATTCCTCGCCGAGTACGGAGGTCTCAACTTCGACAACGTTGTATTCAGGCCTCGCGCGCCGTTCACGTGCAGCTTCGGTCTGGTGAAGCGGTACCGCGTTCTGGCGGGAGGGAAGTTAGAGTGGGGAACGCCGGGGATCCACTTTGGCGTTGATCGGGGAGCGAGTGATTGCACGTTCCAAGGGAGAAGCAACGGCATGTTCGCGCCGTTCGACTTCTACAAGAGCGGATGGGTTGCGGACAGCGCGCCGTTCGGAACGGAGCTTTGGCTGCATCACGCTCACGGATTCTCCCTCAGGCTCTGTCACATGTGGCCGAAGGATTGCGCCGTCATAGACACGGCAACCGCCGGAGCGGCCATCACCCGCAAGGCATTCCTCGGGACGATAGGGGCGAACGGAGTCGCGGACGGGATACACTCGCACGTCGAGCTTCACAGCGCGGGGTTCACGGCGGGCGGGAGTTGCGCGCTGCTCGACGCCATCCTCAGGGAGAAGTACTATCAGGCTCCCGATCAGGAGATGGACATCCACGAGGTCGCCAAGGTGTACTCCGAGTGCGCATTGACGAAGGGGATGCCCGAGAGCCAGATGGTCGCAGCGTACCGAGAGCTTCGAGAGCAGAAGGGCATCACGTTCCTCAATCGGTTCAAGTGCGTCAGACGCGTCAACGGCAAGGTCGTGGTGTACTACTCGACCGAACATCTGTTTGACATGTAAGGGAGGGAACGATGGGCGATGACGAAACGGTGGTGGTGGGGTTTGCGGAACCGGGCGAATCGGTCGAGGCTGTCACGGGGAACGCGGGCGAGTTTGTAACGGTGCGGATGACCTTGAAGGAGTTGCTCGCTTCGATACCAAAGCGGGCGGCGGAGTTGCTCATCAAGCTGCTCGGGTTCAAGGGGTTGATCTTCATCGTTGCGACCGGCCTCCTGTACGCGGGGAAGATTGACGAGTGGGGATGGATCACCGTCGCGGGAATGGTGATCGGCGAGAAGGCCATCGACTCCGTTCTGACGAAGTTCAAGGGGGGCGTCGGTGGAAAGTAAACTCGAAGCGGTCTGGACGTGGGTCAAGAGGATCGCGGCGGCAATCGTGGTCGTGCTCCTCGCGGTTGTCTCGCTGGTCGTGTATCGGAAGATCAAGCGGTACTCGATGCGGCACAACGTTGCGTCTCCCGTTCCGTTCAGCACGATTCCCGGCAACGACCACGAGATCATCGCGGTACAGGATGGCGAGGAGATCACCGTTATTCTCCCGGACGGAGTGAAGCCCGGGGAGGTCGATGCGGTTGGCCTCGACACGGGAGCGACATACGCTCACGTCCAGATCAAGCACCAGCCGGTAGACAGGCGAGGAGCCTCAAGGAGCAATCCGTGAACGCTGTAAGGGGAAAAGATACCAACCAACGGGTCCGCACGCGCGAGAGCAAGCTCTTTCAGCGACAGGGGGGCGTTCTGGTGGTTGTCGCCACCCTCGTTTTCGCCATGTTCGCGGGACTGGCGCCGGTCGAGGCCGAAGAGTATCAGCGGCTCACTCCCGAGCAAGCGCGGCTCTGGATGGACTTCGCTCCCGAGAGCGAGGTGGTCGATGTCGTGATCGAGTACGACTACATCGAGCACTCGGAGCCGATTGTCGAAGCGCCCAAGTGGGCGGCGGTTGTCGTGGGGCGCGACGTGCACATGACGCAGATCGGCAGCATCACCGTCACGGCGGGGAAGCTCTCGTGGTCGGTGACGTTCGATCCGGCGACGTTCGTGGGATTGCTTCCCGAGCCGGAGAGTTGGACCGCGAAGCTCAAGTGGGCGGCGGGAGGGGCCGTGGTCGGAGCGCTGGTCGCAATTCCGTTGACTGTGCTCGCGCTCAAGGCGATCCTCGCGCCATAGAATCGCTCTCCGTTCCTTCCTTCGAGGCTCCCCGGTAACGCGGGGAGCTTTCTTTTGTCCTTCGAGGGCCGAAACCCACCACGATTCCCAACGAAAAACACACGAAACGCACGTTTAGTAATTTATCTCCGATTCCAGACGATTTCTCGAAAAAAACTTGTCTATGGGCTTGTGAAATAACTTATCATCATTTATATTTACATCGTTAGGGTTTGGGTTCTTTGAAAGATGTTCGGAGCGGCGGTAAGGGAGCCTTGAGGCTGAGTGAGGCCGACGCGCGAAAGAGAGAAGGGGAAGGCGAACAAGCCGACTCGCGAAGCGAAGGAGCGCGGAGCGATTGAGGCGGAGCCTGGGGGGGCCGGTTGAGATAGTACCGGGGGTGCGGCAGAGCAGCGGTCGAAAGCGATCACAGCCACGAGGAGCCAAGGCCAAGGAGTGCACGAAGGCGAGGAGAGCGGAGAGCGGAGAGCACGACCGTTAATGCACAGCGCTGGTTGCAAGTCCAGCGAACAAATCGAGAGAAGGAGAGACCATGACAACGACACTTCGGAAAGCACAGGTTGCCGAGATCATCGCGGCGACGTTCCCCGAGTACAGGGGCCGCAAGTTCAGAGCGTGCGAGAGCACGACAGTCGCGGTCGAGAACGTTTGGGGCGGCGGGACAAAGGACGACACGCGAGCCGTCAAGCAATTCGGAAACAAGCTGGCCGTCGCAGAGATGAAGGCTGCGGCGTTCGGCGACACGCGGCGCGCGTTTCCTTCCTTCGAGGTTCCCGATGACGTTCTGGTCGTGGTGCACTCGATTTTCTGCGGGCGCGATGTAGGGATCACGATTCACTACTCACCCAATTCGATTTTCAAACCTCGCTTGATCGAAGCGAAGTAAGCGCAGAGCAGCGGAGCTTCGGCTCCGCTAATGCGGCGGCTCGGTTGCAAGCCCGAGCGACAAATCACAAGGAGAGGAATATGGACGTGTACATCGGCGGGAAGCTGGCGAGGAATCGAGCCTTGGCGACGTACCGAAACGCGGAGAGAGCGTTGGAGCACTTGAAGAGGCGCGAGGCTGGCGCGACGTTCGAGTGCTTCGATATCGGAACGGGAGTTGCGATCTACTGGGTGCGCTAACAGAAGGAGAGAAGCGATGGAGACAACGGACTACAGAAGGCTGTCGGTATCGTGCAGGGCTGCGGCATATCAGATCGCGAAACTCAGCAAAGAGATGACCAAGCTCGAAAGAGAAACGATCCTCTCCGGTATCAGGATCGACTTGCGAAACGTTCTGGCGGCTCTCGAAACGGAGGAGCGGGGATGAGAAAAACTCGCGAACAGCAAAAGGCCGAGCTTGAAGCGCGGCTCAGGGCGAGAGCGGAG
Source organism: bacterium (assembly GCA_041648665.1). NCBI lineage: Bacteria > bacterium. The sequence goes on from JBAZOP010000006.1 coordinate 29,915, forward strand.
CGAGACTCGATGGTCAAGCGGAATCTGGACGCGCTGATCGCGCTGATGAACGACAACGCGGGCGAGGATGACGAGTAGCAGAGCAGCGGGGTTGCGCGAGATGCCAACGAATGGCGAACCCCGTTAATGCCCTTCCCGTATCACGGGGAGCCGTTGCAAGGCGGCAGGGCGAGGCGAGAGCCGAAGGAGAGCAATATGGAGATTGATTCCTACAAGATGGACGTGGCTGGCGCGGTTCTGGCGCTTGCAAAGGCTCGGCTGGCGATGGTCGATGCCGAGGGTGTCGTGAGCGTTGGAGCCTACCAGAACGGGAGGGAGCAGGGCTACTCGCTTTCTCTGGCGGGTGTTCGATTCGTCTGCTTCTCCGAGGCTCGCGGATCGGATTCCATCGTGGTCTATTTCGGGGAGAGCGATCCGATGCAATCCATCACTGAGGAAATGTACAAGGGAAAGAGCAAGATGTTTCACCCTCGGCATACAACGGAGGCGGCAGAGTACGTTGTCTCGCGTCTGACCGAGGCTCTCAAGAAGTAGCAGAGTGGCGGAGCCGAGAGGCTCCGTTAATGCGGCAGCACGGTCACAAGCCCGTGCGAAACCAAAACTCAAGAAGGAGAGAGGCCATGACAGACAACCAGATTTCGTTGAAGGAATGGGTGAACAGGTTCAATCGCGGGGACTACGATGCGCCCGATGCGCACACGCAAATGAAGGCGGGATGGTTCGACTGGTTCTGCAAGGACAGCGCGCTTGCGGCCAAAACGCAGAGGCTCGGACGAAGGGTTTGCCAGATCGCGAAGAGCAAGCGGTTTGACCCCGAAAAGGTCTATGTCTTCTTCAAGAATAACTGCCCCGTGAACGGGAGCCTGTATGATTCCTTCTCCATCTGCAAGCTCGATGACCAAGAGGTTCTGTTCTGGATCACCCCGAGGAACGGTCACACGCAAGATTGTGGTAAGGCGCTGGTCGCTGACTTGTCTGGCTCAAGGAATCGTTTCCAAACAATAGACGAAGAGGTCGTCAAAGGAACGTGGTCGGACGTTCTGGACTTCTTCTATCCCGAGCGGGTTGCTGCGCGGGATCGGATTCTTGCCATCAAGGCCGAGAGAGTCTTGAGGGCTTCGAGGAAGGCACTCGCAGAGTTGACCGAGCGCGATGACGCCGAGCAGCTTGCGGGCCTGATGGTCTGAGAAAGCGAGGACGAAGATGAGGGAATCGCCAGTCAACAATCTATGCGGCTTCGCGGAGGCCGGTACATACGGTCACGAATGCGGAAAGCCGGGCGTGCTCGTGGCGGTCAAGAGATCGGAGATGACCGAGGATGGGCTGTTCTTCTCCGGTCGCTGCGAGGCTCACTCGAAGAGAACGGACGGGGAAGGGCGAGGGGTGCTGAGGTATGAGCCTTACGCCGGTCAGACGAACAAGTGGACTTAGCGCAGAGTCAGGCGAGTCGCGAGGCTCGCCCGTAATGCGGGGCGATGAAGAATCGCGCGGTGACAATCCCGCACAGAAGGAGAGAAGATATGAGCGTGAAGGTGATCGGTGGGCAGGGCGGGTACGTGGTCGTGGTGAGGGGGTGGGGATTCGTGACGCGGAGCAATCCGCTGACCAAGCGTGAGGCGGTTCGGCTCGCGCGGGACTTCGAGAGGAGGCCTGTATGAACATCACCGTGCACGTCGATACCGTGGTGCGCGTAATCGCGTTGAGCGTGGAGAGATTCAAAGACGGAGCGTTCGGAGCTTCGAGTGTCCTTGCTGAGATTATGGGAATCCCGAAAGAGAAGGCTCTCGACATGATCATCGCGGAACGGGAGGGGAGGCTGCGGAGATGATCGCGATAAACAAGCGGGACGCGACGCTGGACGGAAGCAAGCTCATCATCGAGGCGAGCACGGCAGGACTCGCTCCCGGGGAGTGGCCGTCCATAATCGTGGTTCTGGACGACAACGGTGATGCGAAGATATACGGCCCGGTCACTCGACCGCTACAGGATGGCGGGAGGGTGTACTACGCGCCGAGGTCGCAAACGGAGCTTCACGTGCTCAACGATTGAGGAGGTCGAGAGATGAAGAAGAGAACGGCTGTCGATTTCGTCCGAGATTACCCCGGCCTCGATGGTCTTGGTCTCAAGCTCAAGGGCTGGAATCCTTCGGCGCACGGATCGCTCCGCGTCGCAGAGCAAGAAGGAAAGATCAAGGCCATCGACGGGAAATGGTACGTCACCTCCAAGAGCGAGGAAGGGAGCGGAGCGTGAAGAAAACTCAGAAGCAGCGCGAGGAGGAAGCGTGGAACCAGATCATGAAGATTGCCACTGAGCACTCGATGATCGCTCAAGCTTACGGGGGAGTGGCAACCCTGATTCATCCCGAGATTCAGAGGGAGCACGGGATGCGGGCGGCTTGCCTGAGCCATTCCCACCGGTGGACGGACAAGGAGGCAAAGGCGGCGGCAGAGCGAGGGGAGTGAGATGGTGACGGCGGCTCCGCGAGGAGCCGTAAACCGCAACACGGTCCGAAGCCCGTGGACGACAGAAGGAGAGGAATCAAATGACAAACGCACAGAAGCATCGCCAGAGGTATCGCTCGAAGGATGGACGGTACCGCGAGTTCAACCCCTGCTACCGATGTGGCAAGAGCGCGGGCGAGGACTATTTCAGCGGACCGTGGACAGATAGAAACGATCCGCTCGGCAATCAGTGGCACGATGACGCGTTGTGCCTCTGCGAGTCGTGCGCGTCCTACATGTACTCGCACAAGGATGACCCTGCGATGTTGTGGGCGGAGGCTAATTCCCCGGAGTGGGGAAAGCTGCCCCAAGGGAAGGGAGCGAAGGCGTGAGGGGCGCAGCGCCGAGCGTGTACCTCGGATACATCGAGGGCATCGACGTGGTCGTGGAGTACGAGTGGGACAGGTTCAACCGGATCGCGACCATCAAGGCGATTCGTTTGGATCCTGACGGCAAGGACTTCCTCGCGGTGGTCAGCGAGAGCGCAAAGGAGCGATTGGCGCAGCGGATCGAGGAATGGGAGCGCGACGCGGAGGAGCCTGTCGAGAGAGAGGAGGTGGTGCACGATGAGTAGAGAGGCAGCGCGATTCTTCGACACGACCGTGAGCTGGCTGATCTACTCGCGCCGTCTCGCGGACGGAAAGCTCAAGAGCAGATTCGGGGAAGCGCTCAATGAGATGCGGCGGCTGCTTCACGAATCGCAACGGTGATGGACGCGCGGGGAGCTTCGGCTCCGCGCGGTAAACCGCAACGCCGGTCCAAAGCCCGGCGACGCGAATCAGAAGGAGAGAGGTGGAGTATGGAAAAGGGCAGAACGGCGGAGGATGTCCGCAAGGCGGAGGCTCTTCTCAAGAAGCACGGCATCGCAAGCATCGAACGGCGCTACAAGGGTGATGACGATTGGGAGAAGATCACCGTGGAGGAGTTCATCCGCAGGACCGAATGGGCCAACTACTACAAGCCCGGAACGGCTGCGGAGGCTCTCGTTGCGGACGGGGCGATCATGACGCCGTGGGCTTTCTTCTGCGCGATGCGAGCGGACGGATTGAAGTGGTTGCCGAGCGGCAAAGGAGGCGCGTCATGAGAGCGACAAGGCGCGAGATGTTCCAGCACGATCTGCGCTTGATGATCGCGGCGGCAAACGTCTCAATCGAGCAGAAGCGAGGGCGGCTGCGGGAGGAGTGGGGAGAGGTTCGCGACTGGCCCGAGTCGGAAAAGAAGAGGCTCCGTGACTTGATCGAGTATCGAAGGAAGCAAGCCGAGCGGCTACGGCGGTCGGTTCGCGCCACGATGAAGGAGGAGGGAACGAAATGAAGAGGAGCGAGAGCGGCGGCTACACCTCGGGGGAGTTGGGCGGAGCGCATCGGTGCTTCGGGTGCGGCGAGATGGTCCCGGATCCCATGTGGTATCGCGGAGGCTGGTACGATGAGGTCTGCCTCGACGCGAGGGTGAAGAAGGATCGCGAGCGGGAACGGCGCGCGCTGGTCAGGGACGCGGCAAGAGCGTCAGAGCTTTTCGGAGACGATGCGTGCGAAGCGTTCGCGACATCGGCTCGGGCGAGGAGATGAAACGATGGATGAATACTTCAAAGGTCTGGCGAAGAATCTGCTCAGGGCGACGGACGGGTGCCGAGATGACATGCACGATCCAGACGTGCAGGGCGTATCGGCGAGGGTGGTTGGGGATCGGCTCAACAACGCGCATGGCGAGGAGGTTGACCCCGAGCGGATCGCGGCTGGTCAGCAGGAGCTTGTTGTCCTGCTCTACAGGGACGGGAGTGGAAGCGCTTGCTACTACGTGCCGCAGTTTCGGTTCAACCTCTCATCGTTGATCGCCTTGGCGAGAGCGGGAGCGGCGCACATGCTCAAGGAGGAGCCGAGATGACGGCGCTTGGCTTCCTTCTGAGGACGGGGAGACTGCCCCGTCAGGACGATCTGGAACGGGTGAACTGTCGGAAGGCCGGGCAAGGCGGTCACACTCAGTGCGGGTGGTGCAAGAAGCACAACGGGCCGCGTTTCCGGTGCGGCTGTAAATGACTCGACGCGGGGAGGCGCAAGACTGGGACACTTCCCCACGCGAGGCGAATGCCAGAAAGGAGGAACGGGATATGACACTCCCCGAGTAAAGCGGGGAGCGCTTGCGGCACCTCGGAGCCGGACTGCAAGCGCGGGCGGAGAGCCTCCGAGCCGTATGGCTCGGGACATAAGCGCGAGGAGCGCAAGAAGGGGAGGCATCTATGGACAATCTCAACTCGATTCTCGTGGAGGGGGACCTGACCAATGATCCTGAACTGAGCTACACGGGAAAGGGAACGGCGGTCTGCGGCTTCGCGGTCGCGGTCACCCGGTTCTACAAGCAGGACGATCAGCTACAGAAGGAGGTCTCATTCTTCGAGGTCACCTCCTTCGCTCGGCTCGCCGAGGTCTGCGGCGAGTACCTCAAGAAAGGCCGTGGGGTGCGCGTGGTCGGACGGCTCAAGCAGGACAGGTGGACCGACACGGAAGGAAAGCCCAAGAGCAAGGTTGTCATCGTCGCGGAGCGCGTCGAGTTCAAGCCTCGTTTGAAGTCCGGCGATGATGTTCCCGAGACTCCCGAATCAATCCAAGAGAAGGTCATCAACCTCATCAATATTCTCGTGGATTGGATCGGGGGAACCCACGAGGAAGTCAGAAACGATTCCACGGAGGAGGCCGGGCTGTGAGCACGACCATCGGCAACTATCGGTCGATGGACTTGGGACCCGGGAAAGACAGGATGATGGTGACTGCCTTCTCGGGCGGGGATATCGGGAGAGCCGGGGTGCAGTTCACTATCGGGGAGAAGTACTGCGCCCTGAGGCAGCATCAGGTCATCAACCTCATCAAGATTCTCGTGGATCGGATCGGGGGAACCCACGAGGAAGTCAGAAACGATTCCACGGAGGAGGATGGGACATGACGAAGGCCAAGCAAAAGGAGTTCATTCGTGGTCTGGTCGCGAGAGTCACGGCAAGGATGATCGCGGATATCAACATCCAAAAGCTCCCGGACAATTGGAACGAAACGGCGCTGAGATTCTTTGTCGCTGACAGATTTCGCCGGGCGCAAATACACGTCGCGCAAAAGAGGGAATGGGAGGAGGAGATGAAAGAAGCGTTCGGAATCTGAGAGAGCGCGAGTGGCGTCACGGAGCGGGTGCAATTCCCGCTCCTCTCTTTCGCCCGGCGTTGCCGGGCAGTTCTCAAGTCATTCTCTTTCAAGGAGGGTTGCATGAAAGGCAACTACGAGACTCTCACCGCCCTGGCCGCGCGTATCGAAGAGGTCGAGCGGTCGAAGCAGGATTACCTCGTGCACACCCGCGCCATGGAAATGGACGGGGACAACACGCTGGTGATCACACCGAACGGACACACCGAGAGCTTCGGCATTGGCGAGGTCGCGCATTCGCAGATCGCGGCTCGGCTCGCGATTCCGAAAGCGTACTACGACCGGATGCCGCAGGTGCCCGGGCTTCGAGCCTACACGGTCAACGCGTGGCTCGGGGCGCAGAACGAAAAGCGGCTGGTGCGGACGCTGGACGGGAACGCGAGGGCATACCTGTCGGACAGCTTCAAGCCGTACGACAACTTCGATGTTCTCTCGGCGCTCCTCCCGACGCTCAAGGAGCACACCAACCTCAAGGTGTGGGCGCAAGCGCTGACGGAGAAACGGATGTACCTCCAAGTGCTGTTCCCGAACATCGCGGGCGAGGTGAAGCCGGGCGTGCTCGTGGCGGCTGGCCTCGTGATCTCCAACAGCGAGGTCGGGTGCGGAGCGGTGGACGTTCGGAGCTTCCTGCTCAACTACGTCTGCTCCAACGGAGCGGTCGCGGAGAGCCTGCTCAACAAGTACCACGTTGGGCGGCGGGTGGAGGATGCCGACTACGGCATATTCCGCAGCGACACGGTCGAGGCCGATGTCAAAGCGTTCCAACTCAAGCTCCGCGATATCGTCTCCACGGCGCTCGATGAGGCGCGCTTCCAGAAGAAGCTGGCGCAGATGAAGGGGGCGGCGGAGGATCGGATCAACGATCCTGTGAAGCTCATCGAGAAGGTCACGCGGCGGTTCGGACTGAGCGAGGCGGAGGGCACCAAGGTCATGAACAACCTCATCACGGGCGGCGATCCGACGCGGTGGGGACTGTCGAACGCGATCACGGCTCTGGCCCACGAGATCGAATCCCCGGACCGGCAGTACGACGCCGAGTCCACGGGGTGGGACGTGGTCGCGCTCTCGCCGAGCGAGTGGGAGGTGCTGAACAACTAACAACGGCGGTGCGGCCCGGGGAATCTCTCCGGGCCGTTTCTCTTCGGTGTCCAGAAGGAGGGACGAATGAAGAAGAATGGTCAAACGGTCGAGCGCGTGGAGTTGCCTCTCTCCAAGAACTACGTAGGCTCGTGGGGCACGTGGGAGGCGGCGCGCGAACTGATCCAGAACGCTCTGGACGGGGAGAAGGTGAGCGAGGACACAGTCTTGTCCAGAGCGCGCATCAAGTACCACGCCAAGACGCGGACCCTCGTGGTGTCCAACGAGAACACGGTGCTGTCGAGGCGCACGCTGGTACTCGGGCACAGCAAGAAGGCGCCGGGGAGCATCGGGCAGTATGGCGAGGGGTACAAGCTCGCGCTCCTCGTGCTGCTGCGCGGCGGCAAAAGCGTCCAGATATGCAACGGGAGCGAGACGTGGGTGCCGTACATTTCCCACAGCCGGACTTTCGACTGCGATGTCTTGACCCTCGAAATCCAGAAAGACGTGCGGTGGGCGATTGATCAGACGTTCGCCATTGCCGTCTCGGGAATCACCCCGGCGGAGTGGCAGGAGATTCGGAGGAACACCCGGCGGCTCCAACGTCCGCAGCACGAGGCTCACACCAGCCAAGGATTCCTCCTCTCGGGGGAGGGAGAGGAGCGGAGGGTGTACGTGGGAGGCCTGTATGTCTGCACGATGCAGGAGAAGGATCGAACCTACGGGTACGATCTGAATCCGGATGTCGTGCGCGTGGATCGGGACCGGCGCATGGTCTGGTCGTGGGAGGTGAATTGGGCCACCGCCAAGATGTTCCAAGAACTGCGCGAGGAGGAGAACAAGGTTGTCGAGATGATGAAGCGCGAGGCTCCCGAGGTTGCTTCGCTGTTCGAGGTTGGCAACCCGACCGGGGAGGGGGAGTGGGCGCAGCGGATCGCCGACAAAGCATTTTTCCGTTTCCGCGAGGAGCACCCCGGAGCGCTTCCCGCTCGCAACGAATCCCACCGCGAGACTCTCGTGAGAGAGTACGGGAACGCGGAGGTGGTCGTGGTCGGGGAGCCGATGTCGAAAGCGTGCGAGATGTCGAACGGATGGGACTCGTACATCGAGCAGTTCATCGCGCGCAAGCGGCAGACTCCCGCGACGTTCCTCAAGGTGTGGCTGGACCGCCACTCCGATCAGATCAGCCCTCACCTCGCGGCGCTGTTCGAGGATGAGGTGATCTCGGAAGCGCAAGGATGGCGCGCGTGAAGATCGACATTGTGCCCGGAGCGGAACCGGGCACTTACACCCTCATTGTTGACGGAGCTCCAAGAGTGTCATCGGAGAGCATGACGGTGTGCGACAACATAAAGGCGGCGCTGCTTGGTCCCACGGGGTGCACCGAGGCGAGGGAGGTGGCTGACGTTATCCGGAAGCATCTGCCCCGTTCGATATGGGCGGGGTGAAAGGAGGGGGGCGGTGGAAAAGGTCGATCTGCCGGAAGGCTCGAAGGGGCCGTGGCGCATCGAGAGGTTCACAACGGACCGTCAGGATTGGTCGGCGCTGAAAGCCCGTCGAGCCGTTCCTATCGGGGAAACGTTCACGCGGCTCTTTCGCGGGCAGACGCTGGTGATGTCCGATACACCGGCAGAGCTTGAGGATTTCCGAGCGGCTTTGCACATGGCGCGTGGGCACTGCCTGATCAACGGACTCGGGTTGGGAGCGGTGCTCAAGGCGGTCCTGCTTCGGCCGGAGGTGACAGCGGTCACGGTGGTGGAGATATCGCAGGACTTGATCGACTTGGTCGGTCAGCACTACACCTCCGATCCGCGCGTCAGGATCGTGTGCGCGGATGCCTTCAAGTACAAGCCACCGAAGGGCGAGCGGTATCAGATGGTGTGGCACGACATATGGGACGACATCTGTTCCGACAATCTCGAAGGGATGACGCGGCTGCACCGCAAGTACGCGAGGCGCTGCGACTGGCAAGAGTCGTGGTGCCGTTACGAGTGCAGGGCCGCGAGGCGGCGGGGGATTTGAGAAGCGCTTTACTTTCCCGGTGAAGTAATTTATAATGGAAGGGCAAAAAGAACGGAGCCGATGCAGAAGGAGAGTTCAGATCATCGGCTCCGGGTGATCGGGGATCATCGCGTGCGGCGGCTTACGATGCCCCTACTGTCAGTAGGATACGCGTGACCCCACCCGAGAGTCAAGAGGAGAGATCGCATGGAGAAAACCGATCAAGAGAAACGGGAGCGCAACCTGTTCGCTCCGCCGGAGGAGGAGAGCGAGGCTGCGGCGGAGGAGGTTATCGAGCGGGGGCCAACTGGTGGCATCCTCATCGTCTCGAAGATAGTTGCCATCATGGGGCGGCTCGGGGCGATGAGAAAGACGGAGCGGAACAAGGATCAGGGGTACATGTTCTGGGGCATCGAGGCGCTGCTGAAGAAGCTCAGCAAGGAGATGGCAGCAGAGAGGATCGTGGTTTTGCAGGATGCCCTTTCTTCGACCAAGGAGGATCGCGCTTACAAGAGCGGAGGCACAGGCATCCGCGTGTCGGTCAAGATGCGGTACACGATGGTCTGCGCCGAGGACGGATCGACGCTGAGGATGAGCGCCTACGGGGAGGCAATCGACAGTTCGGACAAGGCCACCAACAAGGCGGAGACCGCAGCATTCAAGAACGCTCTCAAGCGGCTATTCCTCATCGAGACCGAACCGCAAAGCACCGATCCAGACCACGGCTCTCCGGAGGCCGGTGAGCGGCAGCAGCAGGGGAGGAACCAGCAGCGCGCCCAGCAGCAGCCACCGCGCGAGAAGGAAGCACCGTTGCCCGAGGACAACGCTGCCGTGTACGGAGCGCTTATGGTGCTCCTGAACGACACGGAGATTTCACCCGACAAGAGGCGCATTCCTCTGTTCGACGGGACAGAGCGGATCGCGCTCAAGCGTCAGGCCGATACCGAAAAGCGCAACCTCCAAGCGCTCAACTCCTTCTATCAGGACACCAAGGCAAAGGCCGACATGCGGCGCAAGGACGCGAAGGAGCACGGGCGCGTCGTGTATCTCGGGGAGGCGGTGCTCTCGGCAGGACCGGCCGCGCAACCTCCGAGCGTTTCGGCGGAGGAGAGAAAGTGAGACGCAAGAGGTTGCCGAAAGAGCGGTACATGGTCCGCGCGTTCGAGCTTTTCAATCCGCTCAGCGTCAAGGTCTCCATCGAGGAGATACCACCGAGCCTTGAGCACATAACGGCCGGGCGAGCGCTCCTCGCGGAGAGGGTGCTCAAGAAGGTCACGTTTGAAGTGATCTGCTCGCCGAGCGCAGAAGCGTTCGAGGCGGTGAAGCTGCGAATACTTCCGTCAAGGAAGGCGAACAAAAGGAGGAGAGCGTGAATCTGATCACCGTGACATTCGGGAAAGGGCGGATGGACCCGACGAATCCGAACGACGAGCAGCTGGCCTTCCAGTTCAAGGGATTGCCGGAGGGAACGCGGTCTCTGTTTGTGGAGAGGGTGCAAGCCATCGAGAAGTTCACCGATGGAATCCGCATCGAGGACACTCCGCTGGACATCGCGCGTAAGCTCCTCGCGGTAAAAGAGGGAGCCTACCTGTACTCTGTGGACAAGGAGCACCTCCGCTCTCTGGTCAACTTCCTCGAAGGCGAGGAGCCGACGCAGGGGATCATGCGGCTCCGTCACGCGCTGATCTATCTGGAAACGAGAATCCGGCGCAACAAGCAGGATATCGAGGACGCTCAAGCGGAGATCGCGAGAGTCAAGGCTCTGATCGCCGAGGCGGTCAAGCAGAAAGGAGAGGAGACATGAACCTGATCGACTTGGTGGACCGGTACCTACTCAAAGAGGACCGAAGGACACGCCAGAGCCACTACGCCAGCGATGCCGATGCCTGTCGGCGGCAACTGTGGTACTCGTGGAAGGGAACCGAACCGAGTAACCCGCCCACGGCTGGCGATCTGCTCAAGATGCGGCTCGGGGGGAGCGTGGAGGTGATCGTTGAGGAAGCGCTCGCGGACGCGGTGAACGATGGTCTCATCGAGAGCTTCCAGAAGCAAGTCAGGGAGGAGTTCCACCCGGAAGCGCTCAAGTATCCGATCCGCATGAAGCTCGATTTTCTCATCACAGAGAACGGAGGGAAACAGGTCATTGCTGAGGTCAAGAGCATGTTCGGACAGGGCATCAAGGAGATTCAGAAGAAACAAGCTCCGAAGCCGGGGCACCTCGTTCAGACGTTCCTCTATGTCCAGCGGCTCCTGCTTCCCGCGATCCTCGCGTACTTCGGGAGAGACTTCGGGTACCGCACACAGTTCTGGCTGTCGAAAAGCGATGACGGGCAGTACATGGTCGGGGACAAGGAGATCGACTGGTCAGAGTGGACGGTCGAGGCTCTGACGCAGAAGTTTGCCGCTGTCGAGGCATCGCTCGAATCCGAGGAGCCTCCGGAGCGCGACTACATCGCGGCCATCAAGAACGGGGAGTTGCGTGAGCAGGGCTTCACGCTCGACAAGCACCTCTACAAAACGGACTGGCAGTGCAACTACTGTCGGTGGAGAGATCGGTGTTGGGGACCGATGGTCGAGAAGTTCAAGGAAGGGAGCAACGCCACGATGTTCATCGAGCGCGACAAGAAGCGCGCGGCACTCGGGGCGGAGGTCGAAGATGCAGACGCTTGATCTCACGTGGGAGGGCGAGACGACACGGGCGACCATCGTGGAGATCCAGCCGGGGGACGCGACGCGGTACTGCTTCGCGGTCGTGGAGACTGCCGAGCGGCACTGTTGGGCTGAGGAGGATGGAGATATCATCGGTGTCGCGTCTGTCGGAGGTCCGTCATTCGGTGGACAGTGGCTCCCGCTCGCGAGGGTGCGCGAGTGGTGGAGGGAAACGGAGAGCGGATCGTCAGAGGAGAGCCTGAGCCACAACCTGATCGGTTGGATCCAGAACGAAGCAAGCCCACACGCCAAGGCCAACCCGTGGACCGTTCGAGCGGCGCTCCTCGCTGTGCTGGTCGTGTACGGGGAGGCCTGATGGCTCGAACAAAGTTCATAGCCAATTGGAATCCGGTCTGGCGCAAGCAGAGCGGACTGCCTCCGGGGTACCTCGTACTCCGCGTCGATCCGAGATACTTCAAAGCGGTCGGGAAGGCTCTTGTGAAGCTCGATGAGAAGCAGAGGGAGCGGAGAGAGAAGGCGACAGTGGAGGAGCGGGCGGAGCACGCGTGGATGGTCGATCTGGACGTGTTGATTGAGATCCACTACGCCAAGCGGAGCCTCGAAGCCAACGCGCTGATGTGGTCGCTGTACGGAATCGAGGCGATCCAGCACAACGGACCGGGCGGAGATCCGGAAAAGCTGGTGACTCCCGAGAGCCTGTACTCACAGGACATGCTCGACTACGCTCCAACCTTCCCGCTCACAACCAAGGCGGTCGCGGTCGAGGACTTGAAACAGATGGTTACCGTGAAGCGAGTTCATCCCATCGAGGGAACCGATATGGTCGTGATCGACGTTGTAATCACAAGCTCGCACTGGAACAGCATCAGGATGCACCAGCACATCAAGATGCAATTCGACCGGCTCGCGATCAACGGAGTTGATCTCGAATCGGGAGCGGACGTTGCACATTGGTGGATGCAGTGGCGCAAGAAGATGAACGACGACAAGGTTGTACTCGGCGAGGAGTATCTGACGGAGGATCAGTACCGCGCGGGCAACCCGATCTGCGAAGGATGCGGAGGAAAGACCGATCACGTTCACCACATCTCAAGCCAAGGGAGCGGGGTCACGTTCGCGGAGGCCAAGCACAAGGCGAGCGACTGGCTGGCGCTCTGCGCGGAGTGTCACTCGCTCTGGTCAGAGCCGGGCGGCGGAGCGGTTGCTTTCGTCGCGAAGTACAAGCACACTCGGTACAAGGTTGCTCTCGCGTTGAAGTGGCCGGACACGGAGAGCGACAAGGAAGCCGAATCGCAAGAAGAGCTTTTCGAGAAAGGGGGAGCAGTTGAAGGATCAGAGGAAGCAGCTATTGAGACTCAAGCCGTACAAGGTACAGAGGACGGGAAAGACCGGCAGGACGGTGCACCTGAATGAGATGTGCGGTCTGGAACCGGGCGATGAGGTTCTGGAATCGAGGCTCGGGCCGGGCGTGGTGTTGATCGAGAGGGTGCAGAAAAAGAAATGACCGGGGCTTTCTTTTTCAGTGATTGTCGGATATACTCCAAGGCGAGCGGAGGTGGTGAGCCGCTCGCGTGTCTTCTGTATCAGGCGGCGGATTGAGCTTGTCTGCGATCCTATTCTCCTTGGTCGCCTGAGGGGAGCGGCTATCACCGGCCGGGGATTCAGACAAGCTCATTTCGTTTCGGGAGGGAAGATGGCTGGTGGACTTCATGCAAAGCTCGGGGTGTTCGGAGCGGTGCCTCTGATGATACTCAAGGATCAACGTATCACTCCGAACGCTCTGCGGGTGTTCATCGCCCTGTCGAGCTTCGAGGGAGCGAAAGAAGGATGCAACCCCGGGCACGAGGACATCGCGGAGCGCGCCGGACTCAAGCTCTCGGCGGTCGGGGGAGCGGTCAAGGTGCTCGTGAACGCGGGATGGATCGGGAGAGCGCGACGCGGGCACGGTCGTACAGATCGGTACTGCATACAGGCCTTCCTCGAAGAAGCAGAAGAGTTCAAGTGCAAAGACGGTCGAGACGGGAACGCGGTCAACTTCTTGACTTCCCAAAAAATGGAGACTCTCCAAAACTTGGAGGATCAAGACTCCCCAAAAGATGGAGACTCAAACTCCCCAAAAGATGGAGACTCTATTAAGAGAGAAGATCAAGAGGAAAGACCAAAGGAAAAGAAGGCCGTTTCCGCCCGGGCTATCACCGATGCTTTCTGGAAGGAGTTTCAGGAGCGGTGTCAGGGGCAGAAGCCGGTCTGGAAAGCGCAGTACGCGAAGATGGCGCAGGTGCTCGCGACGACGCAGCCTCTTGAGGTGGTGCTCGAATGCATGGCGGCGTACTTCGATGAGAAGCGGGTCTGGTGGTTCAGGAAAGGTCTCCAATATGAGTTCGCGCAATTCTTCTCGCACTACAACGAGATCAACTCCACGCTACACGCGGGAGCGAAGGCGATTCAGAACACATGGGCGAAACGAAACGCGGCGGCACTGGAAGGGGTGATGCACTGATGCGTGACCATGCACAGATCATCAAGGGCGTGCTGCAAGGCGAGGCCGTGACCGGCGAGGAGGTGAACGCGATAGCGTTAAAATCTGCTGCGCGTTTGCTGGCGAGCGATGACCCGGATGAGAAGAGGCGGGGCGAAAGAATCGAGCGCGAGGTGAAGGGCGGAGCGTGTCCCGAGTGCGGGAGGCAGTATGTCAAGACGCGGAGCGTGACGCGGTTCGCATCCTTCGAGTACTGGCAACCGGACTGTGAGTGCGAATCGACGGAGGAGGAGCGCTCCGAGCGGATCAGAGTTATCGAGGATCGGCTCCTGAACGCGGGGGTTCCTCTCGACTATCGCGGCTCGACGTTCGAGGCATGGGACCATACCGTGGATCGCGAGACGGAAAGCGCCATGGAGCAAGTGCGAGCTTTCGCGGTCGATAGGAAGTATCGCGAGGGGAGCGGTCTGGTGCTGTACGGTCCATACGGGACCGGCAAGACGCGGTGCGCCGTGAGCGTGCTCAGGCGCGCGGCGGCTGACGGACTCTCGATCTGGTACCAAGCGATGGCCGAGCTTGTCGGGCAGTTCACGGATCGCGACAAGGGCCGGAAGTACGCGGAGGATTTGCTCTCGCGCGGGGTGGTGCTGTTCGATGACTTTGACAAGCTCGCGAGCGACAACGCGTGGGTGCAGGAGCAGATTTACCGCGTCGTGTCGCGGCTCATCGCGGACAAGAAGAGCGTTCTGATCACGACCAACCTCACGAGCATCGAGGACTTCGCGCGGCAGTTCGGCGGGGCGGTTGTGTCGAGGCTGGTGGGAGCGTGCCAGTTCATACGGTTCGACGGCGGAGACTACCGACTGAGGCAAGCGAAGGAGAGGAGGTGATGAGGGAGGAGCGGCGGAGCAATAGCGTGCTGCGGTTGATCGAGCAAGCCGAACACATGGGGATCAGCCCGTACAAGCTCATCAAGCGGGAGGTCCACTATCGGCAAGCGGCGGGAGTGTGCGCGGCGGTGTGCGAGCGGTGCGAGAACATGGCGGTGCCAACGTTCCGCAGCGGAGCGCGCGGGATGCAATGCACACTCATCGGCGTCATGGACGATCCGGCCGCGTGGATACGGAACGGCTGGACGTGTGACAAGTGGGAGAAACGGAAAGGAGTTTGAATGGCCTCGAAGAAAACACCCAAGACTTACAAGGGCGTGTTTGAAGTGTTTGACGTGCGGCACAGACGGTTCAGGGACACGAAGAAACTGACCATCACCCTCGAAGCTCCGTACGACAAGGCGGAGGAGAAGAAGCTGCTTGATCTTCTGTTCCTCGACGCGGAGGTGACCATCGTGGAGCACGAGGAGGATCCAGAACTGCCGAACGCGACCAAGGACGCCAAGGAGGCTCTGGACTCGCAAGACCCGGCCTGATCGGCGGATCGGTAGACAATCGGGCGCGTCCTGTCGGCGTGACGGGGCGCGCTCACTTCAAAGAAGGAGAGAAACGAAATGGCGCGCGAGAGCTTCATCGAGTGGAAACCGAATGACAAGACCCATCAAGCTCCTCAAGGTCGGGTGGCTTTGCTCAAGCAGATCGCGGAGCAGCAACCCGCGCTGTTCTGAGCCACGGGACAATGCGCCGTTCCTCTTCTTGAGCGAGGGGAGCCGTGGCGTTGCCCGGCTCTCCCGCTCTCTTTTCGCGGCGGAGAAAAGAAGGAGATTGTATGAAGCAAGACGAATTGCGAAAGCACTCGAAGTGCTCCAACTGCGGCAAGGTCATTACGCATACCGGCCTTCCCCTGTTCTGGACTATCACCATCGAGCGCCACGGCATCAAGGTCAACACGCTCATCAGGCAGGGAGGTCTCGCGGCGCTCCTCGGAAGCGCGGAGCTTGCGCGGGTGATGGGAACTGACGAGGACGTGACGCAACAGATGATGGACCCGGTGACGGTCACGCTGTGCGAGCCGTGCGCAACGGAGAAGCAACTCTGTATCGCGGAGCTTGCGGAGAGGGGAGGAAGCTGATGGACGGTAATCAACCCGCGTTTCCTCTCGTCAAAGTACACGCGGACGGAACAAAGACACTTTACAGGGGCATGACGCTTCGGCAGTACTACAAAGGTCAGGCGATTGGCGCGTGGATCCGGATATTCGCGGACCGCGACTACCACGACAAAGACGCGGCGGTGAAGGCCGCAAAGCTCGCGGCGATCACGGCGGAGGCAATGCTTGACGATAAGCTCGAAGCTGATACGATCGCGGAACCTCCGGAACCTATCGACGTTTCAGAGGAGGCTCTCCTCGATGGGTTGCGCCGATGATCACCACCTATGACTTTGGTTCCAAGACGTTCGGCCACGCGTCGATGCTTGTCGGACCGATGGAGGTGTTTATCGTCGGGGCGGACGGCAAGGGGGGTAAGGCGGTCATCGGCGACAAAGACCCGGGGCTGGACGCGGCAATGGCGGAGCTTGCCGAAGCTCGGAAGCGGCTCGTGGTAGAGCAGGAGAAGGAACGGAAGGGCGAGCCGTTCGACATGCGTTTCATCTACGGGTGCATCATCGACGGCAGTTCATACGGTCGGTACGAGCACGTTGGCGGGCGGCTCTACCGGCTCATCCGGAAGCCGAAGAGGTGAGAAAGGAGAGAAGAGAGATGGTCGTGATTCATCGCGTTTGCGACGCGTGCGGCGGGGATGTGTTCGATGGCCGCGAGCTTTGGGAGATCGAGTTGAGGTTTGTCTCGTGGTGGAATCCGAGCGGGGATGCTCGCGTGATGCATCTGTGCGGTAGCTGCGGAAGTCAGGCGGCTCGGCTCCTCGGATTCTGCTACGACACGGGGAAGATTCTCAGCGTCGCCCGGGGGGAGATGATCGACGGGGTTGAAGTCCACGGTCCGAACGGCGGAGGCATCGCGGACATCGCCATCAACGGAGTCGCCGGGGCGAGCGCTCCGCACTGGCACGCGGAGAAAGCCAAGGAGCTTCCGATGGCGCTGATGGTGAGGGAGCAAGCGCCGTGGATGCGCGCGCAGGGGTACTCGGCGGAGATGATCGCCAAGAGGGAAAAGGACGATGCCCTTGCGCTCGCGACGCAAAGGAAGATGAGGGTACCCGACATACGGGCGCGAGACGTGGAAGTGAAGCGGTACTCGATAGTCGCTGAATGCGGCGATGAAGGAAATGCGACGTTTAAGCAGGTCGTGGACGCGGGAGGACCATACGTCATCTATGGCGCGCATGCGGAGAAAGTTGCCGCCCTTGAGCGCGAGCTTGTCTTGGAGCACGAGAAGCGGTTGCTGGCCGACAGCGAGTTCGCCGAGGTGCGCAGGCTGCTGGAGGCAAAGGAGCGCGAGCTTGCCGAGGCGAAGCGCGAGCGTGACGAGCAAGGGAAAAACGCTTGCGAATTGTTCGATGCCCTCAAGGAGAAGGGGCGCGACCTCTTCACAGCCCAGGCGCGTATCACGGCGCTGGAGGGGGCGCTGGCATGGTACGCAGATGAAGCGAACCACAAGCCAGATACGGTTGACATCGGCGTTGGAGAGCAACCCATCCCGTTGTCGGCAGAGGTAAACATAGACCGAGGGAGTCGTGCCCGCGCCGCCCTCGCCGGGAGGACGCCAGGGGGAGCGGCTACTGAGCTTGCCGCCAGCAAGGACCGGCTGGTGCGGCTGCGGGCACTCAGTCTCTATGCTGTCCATGACTCTCGATGCGGAGTGCGAGACGGAGAGGACTGTGACTGCGGATACAGCAAAGCTCTTGCCGATTTCGCCGCCCTCGCCGAGGAGCCAAAGGAGGGGGAGGAATGATGCTACTTGTGTTTTTCGTCGGCATCGCAACCGGCGCGGCGCTGATGTTCGTCACGCTGTATGTGATGGTGATGTGGGAGCCAGCCTTCCGCCTCATCATGCGGCACAAGCGCCGGGAGGCACCCCATGAGTAGCACGCTGCTGACGCGGGCGGGGCCGTTCACGATAGAGACGGGGACGATGGGGTGGCATATCTATCCGTCTGATCTGTCAAGGAAGGTGTCGGCGAGGAACATGGAGAAAATCGCACGACTCATAGTTGACACCCTTAACGCCGCCTACCGCAAGGAGAAGCGAGGGAGGAAGCCATGAGCCTACCAACGACGGCGGCAGAACTTCGAGACGAGCTGCTTGGCCGCGAGTGCCAATGCGGAAAGACAAAGGGGGCAGGGAAGTCATTCTGCTATTCCTGCTTCATGCGTCTGCCACGGAAGATCAAGCACGATCTCTACAAGCTGATCGGTGACGGCTACGAGGAAGCCTACAAGCAAGCGCGGGCCTACTTCACGGAGCAGGATGCCCCACCACGATTCGTAAGGAGGTTGCCATGAGCCTACAGAGTGAGCTGGTGAAGCTGTGCGAGCGACTGGAAGCCTACTCCAACGATGACGCCTATACCGGGTCGGAAGTGGCAGAGCTGATCCGCGCCCTTCTCGCCCGGTACCCCGAGGCAGCGCAGCGGCGGGAGGACTTCAAGTCCGCCTGTCGATGGGCGTGGGATCAGGAGGATGTCGCAACTCGCGAGTGGAAGGCGGGCGCAGAGGCGTATCGCCGCTACCCCGACAAGGAGGTCTCCCCGTGAGTGACAATTCCAAGCCCGTGACCAGCGGTAAGGCAGCGGGCCTGTTCGTCTCCCTTGCCGAGTGCCGCAAGCTCCAGCGGGAGGCGTATGTCAAGGGAGCGGTCGATCATCTCGATGTGTCTTACCCGGAGGAGTGGTTGCTCAAGGAAGCCCTCGCCGAGTACCCCGACCCGGAGGTTCCCCATGACCGCGCATGAGGCCGAGATAGCGCGGCGGGCGTTCGTGGCGGGGTGGCATGCTCGTGATGACTGGCCCCGATATTGCCCGCACGGACCCGAAGCCGCTGCCCGTGAGTACGCCCCGGACCCGGTGGGGGAGACGCCCATGCTCAACATCATTCCTGACCCCAACGTCTCGCAGTACCGGCAATGCAAGGTCTGCAAAGACATGGTGCGCGTCGAGGACATGGTAGGCCACGCCGACAAGCACCCCGGAGGCATGGCGTGCTTCGGTCCCGTAGTCGCCCTGTCCCCGGCGAGCGCACCGAGGCGCGTGATCTGTGACCACGCTAAGGGTTGCCAGCTACGGACGGGATGTCCTCACGGCGAAAAGGAACACGAGCAGGCACTCGACTGTAAGCCCATGGAGTGCATCGCGGGCGTACTGGTCCGCTGCGTAGGGGGAGGGGGGGAGTGAACCGGCGAACGCATCTGAGCGCCTTCGCGGCAATGGTTTTTCTCTCTCATGCCAAGGCGGCTGAGGCATTCGAGGACGGCGCGCACGTCATCGACGTGGCGGGTTACCAGCGGCGGCCGAAAGCCTACGGAACCCACCTGAGCAAAGCCGAGCGGAGAGGCAAGAGCTACGCGGAGTTGCAAGACGCGCGGGAGAGGAAAGGAGGGGAACGATGAAGCGAGTATTGGTCGCGGTCTGCATCCTCGCGTTGTCGGGGTGCACCGGCTGGTGGCTCGGGGAGATGGGCTATGATCCGCAGTTCGAGAGCATCCCGCATCCCGTCTCCTCAACGATAGGTGGCGACGCGACGCCGGAGGGAATAGGGAAATGGCTTGGGTCTCATATCCGTCGATCCAAGGACATCGAACGGCAGCAGCGGGCGGAGTATTGGGCACCTCCCGATCTGACGTGGCTTGAGCGGTCGGGGGATTGCGAGGACATCGCGCTCTTGATGATGTACTTGATTCGTTGGGAGACGGGCGAGTACCCATCGCTCGCAACCGGGATCGATGGCGACACCCCGCACGCTTGGGTGATCTTCGGAGGTCGGTGGTACGAGGCGCAGGGCGGAGCGGACGTTACCGATAGTCCCGAGCGCACCCTGTGGAGGAGTGTGCCTTACGGGGAGGCCATGTACCGCTCGATGAACGGACACAAGGGATTGGCCCATGAGTGACGGACCGATCTATGAGCCGAAGGGGAGAGCGCGCGAGTACTCACCGCTCGCCCTGAACATATTCGGGGGATGCTCGCACGGATGCGAGTACTGCTATGTCCCCGCTGTCCTGCACGTGACCAAGGAGCAGTATCACGGCTCCAACCGGCTGCTCAAGAGCTTCTCGCTTCAAAAGCTCGATCTGCAAGCGGAGGCTCTCGCGGGGGACCCAAGGCAGATTCTCCTCTCGTTTGTCGGCGATCTGTACTCCGTCACGGGACCGCTTGCAATCGGATTGCGCAAGACGGTCCTTGGATTCCTCGACAAGTACAAGCTCAACGTCGCGATCTTGACGAAGGGAGGGTTGAGGTGCTTGTCCGATCTGAACTACTTCCGAGCCTTCGGAGACCGCATCAAGGTTGGACAGAGCCTGACGCTGATCCGCGAGGGAGAATCGAAGAGGTGGGAGCCGGGCGCCGCTGATCCGTTCGAGCGAATCGAGGCGCTGCGCGTTCTGCATCGGGTGGGAGTGCGCACGTGGGCGTCGATGGAACCCGTGATTGATCCGGGGCAGTCGATGCGTCTGATAAGGGAGAGCTTGCCCTATGTCGATGAGTACAGGCTCGGGAAGCTCAACCACGTCAAGCAGGAGGCTCGCGATTGGGAAGCGTACCTGTCGGGAGCGTTGGAGCTTCTGAGGGCGGAGGGAAAAGATGTCTACGTGAAGCGCGATCTGAGAGAGGCCGCTCCCGGCGTCCCGTTGACGGC
The DNA here is from genome assembly GCA_041648665.1 of bacterium. Classification (NCBI taxonomy): domain Bacteria; species bacterium. Next base: position 50,532 of record JBAZOP010000006.1, read on the forward strand.
GGAGGAGGTTGACGCGGATCGCTCGACGATTCGGAAAGGAGGGTAGCTTGAACTTCATCATGTACTTGCTCGGGAGCTTCTGGCGAACGGTCGGGGCGCTCATCGCGTTGTCCGTGATACTCGGGTGGCTGGTCGAGGCCATCCGCGCGATTCGGGGAGAGCCGAAGTTGCCCGAGGTCGGAATGTTTCGCACGCTCCCCGATGGCCGGACGTTATACACGCCGGATCTGGTCTGCGAGGACTGCAAGGAGAGGCTCATCTCATCGCTCGCCAAGGACTGCTCGGGCGCGCTCTATCTCAAGGTGTACGAGTGCGCTGAGAGCAAGCGGAGGAGATGGGAGTTGGAGGCGGAAAACCAACTGCTCAAGTCACGGTGCGAGGTTCGGTACTACCGAACGGAGATGGACTTGCACATGGGAGATTTCGTCAGGATCAACCCCGAGAAGGGCACAGTCACTCTGGTCGAGCCTCCCGATGCGGATGACGGAAGATGAACATACACAACCCGCCAACCAACCAAGAGGAGCGCTTGCATATCCTGACGCTGGTGCGTTCGCAGTTCCGCGAGTTGACGGGAACGGAGGCGGGCGTGACGTGCGCGTCTTGCCAACGCAAGGTGCCCGTCCGTTTCATGTACCACTGCTTCAACTGCGGACTCTGGTTCTGTCATCGGTGTTCCGGCGAACACTTCGCGACCGGAGCCACAACGTGGAATCCGATGGCGACCGCTCCCCGGACCGCTCAGAACGTTCGGGTGATGATGAGCGACGGGACTGTGCACGAGGAGGCGCATTGGGCGAGCGACAAGAGCGGTGAAGATCAGCCTCCGTTTGAGGGGTGGTTTGTCGCGGTGAGGAGCGAGGAGACGGGCGCCGTGGTGGCGTATCGGGGAATCCCGGATCCGGTTGGATGGCAACCTCCTCGGGGAGAGAAGCGATGAACGTAATCAGCATTGACCCGGGCATCGCGTGTACCGGCCTCTTCACCGTGATCGACGATCAGCGCCGCTCGCGCTCGATCTCGACCGATGGCCTTGATGGTGATGAGAGGCTGGTGGGGCTATGGGCGCAGTTGAATCTGGTGCTCGCGGATTGCGGGCGCTTCGACATCGCGTTCATCGAGGACTACCTCTACCATTCGCCCGGGAGCCTGTCCGCGAGGAAAAGCGCGGAGGCGGGGGGAGTGATCAGGCTCGCTCTCGCGCAGATGAAGATTCCCCTTGTCGCCGTTCCCATCCAGACGTGGAAGGCGCTGACAATCGGCGACTTGAAGAAGAGAACGAAGGCGGAGCAGCGAGCCTACCAGCGCGCCGTTGAGCAGATGTACGGGGTCACTATCGAGGGGCCAGACGCTGCTGACGCGTTTCTGATTTACGCTGCCGCGCGGTTGATCTACACTCGCCGAATGAAGAGGACCGCGACGATGCTCCGTCTGTACGAAGAGATCGCCGCAGTTGTGCAGAAGAAAGGAGAGCCATAGTGGAGTTATTCGCCAACGTCATGCCCGAGCAACTGGCCGAGATTCCGTGGGGATGGAGGAACCGACAAACGCAGCATGGTCCTATGGTTATCGAGCACCCCGGGCGGATCCAAATGCCGAAGCTCTCGCGGTACTTCGATTGGACGCGGTACAGGATCGAGGACTATGCGCCGGGGAGACCGTTCGGGACGCGGAATATGAAGAGCGTGTTTGTCACAGCCTCCCGGTTCATGGGATGGGAGGAGCTTCTGGTACAGTCTCCTCCGCTCGATCCTATCGTTGACGGATTCCTCGAATGGAACGCGCGGTTGTGCGACGAATGGGGAGCGCGGCTCGAATACTTCATGATCGGGGATGAGACGGCATACAACCGGGGTCTGCTGATCAATCCCGATTGGTGGCGGTCTTGGATCAAGCCTCACTATGCGAAAATGGTGTCCTTCGCGAAGAGTCGAAAGATGACCGTTGTCTTTCACGCGGACGGTGATCTGTGGGACGTTCTGGACGATTTCGCGGAGATAGGGGTTGATGTCTTGAACTATCAGGCGGTCGGACGTATGGTGATGGTGAAGGAGAGCGGCAAGACGAATCACCGTGGTATGGCGTTCATGGAAAACGAGGAGACCGCGCGCGTGAATCGCTTCGGACTCAACGAGGTGCTGCGGTGAGAATCCTTCTCATCAAGCTCCGCGAGCCTACCAAGCCGACGCAGAAGTCAACCTACATGCCACCTCTCGGGCTTTGGACTCTCAAGACGTTCATCGAGCGCGATCCATCGTACACGGTCGAGGTCGCCGATGAGCATACGGGCGACCAAGCTGCTCTGCTGTGGGGAACCGCGCGGTACGATCTGATCGGATTGTCCGCGCAGTTTTCCATTCAGCACGCCGAGTACGTCCGCTCCGCGAAGCGCCTGATGCAGTCGGATGCTTTCGTGATCGCGGGAGGATTCCATGCCTCCGCTGTACCGGAGCCCGAGGGGGTAAAGGAGACGTGGGCGGGAGAGGGCGAGCCGAGATTCCAGCGCTTTCTGAACCTCGCGGGAGAGCCGACCGGCCCAACATGCCGAATCCCTGACGGGGCGCTCGAACGGTATTGGAACCTCGCGGCTCCGCACGATCTACAGAGCAAGACGCAACGGTGGATGTCCCTTGAGACTTCGCGCGGGTGCTACCTCGATTGCGGGTACTGCGGCGTCCGGAGGTATTGGGGGGCGTGGCGACCGGTCCCGATGGACCGCATTCTGGCGCAGCTGGATCACCTCTGCTCGCGGGGAGTCGAAGAGGTGTTCATCGAGGACGACAACGTCAACGCGGTCGATGACCACTTCGAGGCCGTTGTCGCTGCCCTGCGGGAACGCGGTCTCTGGTGGAGCACTCCGAACGGGATATCAGCGCACCGTCTCCTCGGACATACCAAGAGACTCGCGCCGTTGTGTTGGAGGGTGTCCCTGCCCTTCGAGGCTGGCAGCGCGAGGTCGGCGGAGTTGATGGGACTCGGGCGGAAGTGGATGCCCTTCGACAAGGCGCTCTCTCTCGTGAAGGCTCTCAGAGGCGAGGGGATTCTCACCGCCGGATTCTTCATCATCGGGTACCCCGGGGAAACGCTCGAAGACATGCAACGGACTCTGGACTACGCGAACGCTCTACCGCTCGATCAGCGCAACATCTACATCGCGACTCCGTACCCCGGGACGCGGCTGTATGAGAGGTGTATCGAGGAGGGATGGCTGGCGAAAAAAGACGAACAGTTGTATGATGCTCTCCTGTACACCGTGGGGCTGGTCAACACGGCGGAGTTCAAGAGCGAACAGGTAGAACAGTTGAAATGGCGCGACAGAGCGGCGGCTCTCGCGCGGAAGCAGAACGCGGCTCGATCCTGAGTCGAGAGGAGGGAGAGAGTGTCAGGAACAATCAAGGTACTGAACGCGAAGGGGGCGAACGTCGCTGCCTTCACAACGGAGTGCAAGAGCGACAAGCTCATCATCCGCGTGGGATACCGGCTGTCGGGGCAGTACTCGACGCGGCTGATCACGATCAAGCCCGAGCTTCCATCGCTCACGGCGGCGCTCCGCTGTCTGGTCGATGAGGTGGGAGCCTTCCCTGAGTTGGACTTCGCGATGATCGAGGAGCCGGAGGGATTCTGGAACGCTCGGTCACTCGGCGCTCGAATCGACGCGGTGCGCATCTGCAAGCTCGCGTGCCAGTGGCATATCGTCCCGATGGCCGAGGTGTCCGAGTGGAGGTGGAAGCCGAGAATGCTTTGGCCTCCTCGGAAAAGCCGAGAGGACCGGGCGAGGATTCGCGCGATATACGCGAGGGCGAACGCGGACACCCCGAGTGACGATGAGTTGGGAGCGGTGCTTGCCGTCTCGGACGCTGTGCTGCTCGCGGAGTACGCGGGGCTGGTCATGGAGTCGGAAGGGCGGCTGGACCGCGAGACGTGGCGAAGGATCCAAACCGCGATCCACAAGCGGCCGGACGCGAAGTGGGTTGACCGCATGTACCCATCGGAGCAAGAGCCTCCCGCACCTCTCGTCAGTCAGGCCTTCAAGGCAGAGGTCATTCTGCGCGACAGAGAGGCGAGATTTGACGAGGAGAGCGAGTGAGCGCCGATGAGGGGAAGTGCGGAGGCTGCGCGAAGGAGAAGTGCCCGCGCTGGCTGGTCGTGTTCTGCGGAAAGACAGCGGCGGTGGAGATGATCTGGCGGCTCGGCGGAGTCCAGTTCAATCCGAACATGCGCAAGAAGGAGGGAGAGAAGTGAACCTGATCGAAGAGTTGGAGGAGTATCTCGCGAGCATTCGCTTACGGGGAGTGGCAAAGGTAGCAGATGACATTCAGGCGATCATAGACCGGTACAAATTGAGCGAGCGCGAGACCGCACTGCTGGTAAAGGACAACCTGTCGATGATTGCCAGCCTTTCGTCAATATCTCTCAACCTGAGCCTCGCTGTAACGGAAGCCGCCATGCAGATTGGCAACCTCGCTCGGGAAGCCCGAACGGAGAGGACCAGATGAAGGCGACTCTCGAAAGCACGAGCAAGATCGTGCATCTGAACGGAGTGCCTGCGCGGATATGGGAGGGAGAGACGGAAAGCGGAATCCCGATCCACTGCTACATCACGCGCGTCGCGGTCGCGGAGGGAGCCGACTCAACGCAGTTCCAACTTGAGTTGGATCAGGTCCGCTCTCCTTCCCCGGAAGTTGCGGCAATACCGTTGAGGCTGATACTGTGAAAAGGCCGTGGTTGAATCCGGTCTCGTGGATCGCGGTCGAGGTCGGAATCTGTCTCGCGCGCAAGAAGGCGAGCTACCAGCGGACGGGAAACACGCTCATGGTGGAGTACTACACGCGACTGCTCGCGAGGTACCGGCGGAGGTTCGAGAGGACGCTACTGGCGCGGGCGGAGGCTGTCGAGACTTCCGTGGTGAAGGACTTGGAGCGCGCGGGATTGGGCGTATAATCCGAAAGCAGAAGGAGGAGAAGAATGATCATCACGATTCAGAGCGGAGAGAGAGACTACTACACGCATCAGCGGATGAAGGTGAACGGGAAAGAGAAGCTGAGCATTGGTCCGCTGTGCGAGTGTCCCGAGGATGCCATTGTTGGGCGCTCTCTGGTGGACTGCGATCAGGTGCTCGATTTGATGCGCGAGGCGCACGCGGCCGGGGCACGGGGAGAGGTCTTGGAGATCGTCAACGAGCCTTTCGCGGGGGAGTGATAGGTCAATGAGACGGCCAGCATTCCGCAGTCACTACTTCCCGGCGTTTTACTCGTTCTACTACACGGCGCTGGCCGCGACTGCTCGGAGATACGGATACGCTCTCGCTCTACACGGGTCCATGCAGCGCGATCTGGACATGATCGCGGTCCCGTGGACGGACAAGGCTGTCTCGGCGGAGCGGCTGATCGAGGTGCTGCGCACTCGGCACGGTCTGTTCAAGGGCCAGCCAGCGGGAGCGAAGATGCCCCACGGGAGGCGCTGCTGGTCGCTGATGTTCGGAGGCCACGCATACGCGGATATCTCCGTGCTCCCGAGGCGCAAGGCAAAGGCCGAAAGCAAGACGTGGGCAGACAAGAACCTGTATGCCAACGATTTCAGAAACAAACAGGAGCCAGCGAAGAGGAGGGGGAAGAAATGACTATAGCAGCGGTGATCTTGGTCGTGCTGGCCCTGTTCGGGCTGTTATGGATTGCGTGGGATGGCCGAAGGAGAAAGCCATGAACGAGATAACCGATCCTCAGCAAGCGCCAGTGAACGCGGGCGAGCCAATTGTCCCGATGGTCATAGCTGACCTTGAAGCTCGACGCGAGTTCGGGCGCAAGAAGTACGGCGATGAACTGCGGGTGAGAAACGGAAGAGACGCTCTCATAGACGCATACCAAGAGGCGCTTGATCTGGTGATCTGCTTGCGACAGAGGATCGAGCAAGAGAAAGTCACCCGGGAGACGGCGCAGGAGGCCAAGGGAAAGATTCGGAGCAACGTGAGGATTCCGCTATACTTAGGGCAACCGGGAGTTACGGAAGTTCCTACGAGCGAGATGAGGGGGAAGCACTCATGAAAGCGAAGGGCGCGCGCGGTAAGCAGAGCAAGCCAAAGTCCAAGCCTCATCGCGCGATGGGAAGGAAAAGCGACTACGACGCGAATAAGCACCCCAAGCTCGCAAAGAAGTACGCCGAAGAGGGCAAAACCGACGAGGAGATCGCGCTCAGCCTCGGGATAGGCAAGACGGCGCTCTATGACTGGAAAAACGCACATCCGGAGTTTGCGGTCGCGATAAAGGAGGGGAAGGCGAAACCGAACCGCGAGGTACGGGCCGCGTTCTACCGTCGCGCCGTGGGGTACAAGACGCGGAGAGTGATCTACGCGCCGGGGGCGGTCGGGCCAGACGGGAAGCTCGGGAAGGGGCGAGTGCTCCGCATCGAGGAGTTCGAGGTACCGCCATCGACCACGGCTGGCATCTTCTGGCTCAAGAATCGGGAGCCGGAGGAGTGGAAAGACGTGAGCCGAATCGACGCGACGGTGCGCGGCGGGTTGACGGTCGAGGAGATGCACAAGCGGCTCGAAGCTCAGAAAGCGCGGAATGGCGACAGCAAACGACGCGGCTGACCCGGTCGGCGAGGAGATGGCGGAGGTTCTGCGGCTCGCCGAAGATGATCCTATCGGTTTTGTATCGGAGTGGCTGGACATCAAGACGTGGAGCGGGATGCGCCTTGTCATTGATACGGTCTGGCACAACCAGCGCACCTCCGTTCGAGCCTGTCACGGAATCTCCAAGACCATAACAGCGGCTGCGATAGCGGTGACGTTCCTGAACGTGTACCGGCCGAGCATCGTGATCACGAGCGCTCCCACGGGCCGACAGGTCAAGGAACTGCTCTGGAAGGAAATCAGGACCATCTACCAGAAGCACCCGTACCTCTCGGGGTTGTGTCAAACGCTCGACGTGAGAGTGGCGCCCGACTGGTACATGATCGGGTTCGCAACGGACTTCGCGCAGAACATCGAGGGCTTCCACGCTCCGCACATCCTTTGGGTGCTCGATGAAGCGAAGGGGTTGCCCGAGTGGCTGTACAACGCGGTCGAGGGATCGCTCACGGGCGGTATGGCAAAGGTCTTGGAGATCAGTACCACGGACGGGGCGGATCAGCAGTGCCCGTTCAGGAAGCATCACACCACGGAGCGCGCGAAGTGGAAGTGCATCCGGCTGAGCGCGATTGACTCGCCTTTCGTGCATCCTGACGAGTACCCGGATCTCAAGCAGTATCGAAACCCGCTGCTCATCAAGGAGTACGGGAAGCCAGCGCACGAGGCGGAGTGGAGCCTCGATCTGTCGAGCGAGATACAGGTTGCGACTCAGGCATGGATCGACGACAGGCGGGACTCTTGGGAGCAGACGCGGCGCGATCTGTGGCTGACGAAGGTGCTCGGGGAGTTCTCAGAGGCGGGCGAGAGCAACGTCATTCCCATCGCGTGGATCGAATCCGCGATCAACGCTCCTGTTCCCGAGGGCGGAACGGAGGAGTGGGGGTTGGACGTCGCGCGGTTCGGCGTCGATATGAGCGTACTGACTCCGCGTCGCGGCGCTCGGGTATCGAAGCAGATCACGTGGGGGAAGAAAGACACGATGGAGACTGTTGGGCTGACCCTCGCGAACACGAAAGGTCGCGGCATCGTCAAGGTCGATGTCATCGGCATCGGGGCGGGAGTGTTCGACCGGCTCGCCGAACAGGGGTACGCGGTCATCGGGATCAACAGCAGCGAGAAGGCGATGCAGAGCAAGCTCTACATCAATTGCCGTACAGAGATGTGGTTCCACGCGCGGGATATGTTCGAGCAGCAGTACAAGCACGGCGGGGTGCTCTCGATTCCCGACGATCCAGAGTTGATCGAGGAGTTGAGCGGCATTCGCTTCCGGATCCGCAGCGACGGTCTACACCGCGTTGAGGAAAAGGACGATTTCAAGAAGCGGCTTGGGCGCTCTCCCGACAAGGGGGACAGTTGCGTGTACGCTCTCGCGGACTATCCGATTGAGGAGGAGTGATGCTATGATGCAGTTCTGCCAAGAGCATTGGGATGATCTGCGCATCGAGATAGCCAAGGCTGGACTCGCGGACGCGGTGAGCAAGGACGGGGCGGAGGCGGTCCGGCGGTTCAAGACAAAGGACGCGGACCCGCTGCTTGAGGCGCACAACATCATCATGGTGCTCGGCGCGAAGCGCGGGTTGGTCGAGGGGTGCCCCGTGTGTCACGTCGCGGCGGAAAGCGGAGGGGTGACGGACGCGGAGATCATCCGCATGACCGTGGAGAACGTGAAAGAGCGGCGGGCGGTCGCTCTCGGGAAAGGAGGAGAGGGATGAAGGGGTTGTGGAGGAAGCTGAGGGGAGCGGTTCGGGAGGCTCTCGCGGTCTGGTGGCTCAAGCGGAACGGGATACTGAAATGAGGATCATGCGGATGACCGTGGAGGGCTGCGCGAGGTGCGGAAAGACTCACGCCGATCTGCTCTTCAAGCGGTTCAAGAGGCCAGCCGGATCCTACACGTGGTGGGCTGCCTGTCCCAAGACGGGAGAGCCTATCCTGATGAGGATTCGAGAGAAGGCCGAAGGATGAGCGACGGGGAAAGGCGCGCGCCGGTCGAGGCCGAGACTCTCGAAGCTCTGAGGCTGATGGCGAGCGGGAAGCACGGGTGGGCGCTCGAACACGTTGCCAAGGCGATTCTCGCGACGTGGGGAGCCGTGCAACCGATGGAGTGGAGCGGAGGGCGGGATGCGTTCAGGGCGGCTCTCGCGGCTCATCCAGAGGTGCTCGCTCAGGGGCCAGAGGGCTTGGCCGTGGAGCTTTCCGAGGAGGGCGAGGATTTCGGCACGGAGACCACCGAGGAGCCTCAAGGCGCGATGCGGGGCGGAGAGGTGGGGGAATTCGGACG
>JBAZOP010000007.1 GCA_041648665.1 bacterium
CCTCCTTGCGAAGCCACAGCCACAGTTGGGCGGCGGCTTCGGCCAGGTTATGGTCTTCACTGTGTGCAATATCCTCATCCTCCCCTGGCGGTGGTGGAGTCATCGCCGAGGAGAGCAGCGTACAACTCGTTAGGCCCGTCATCGGACGAATCCAGCCGCAGGACGAATTCTTCCTTTCGGTCCACGAGTGCCTGCTTGATGCGACCCCATATCTCCGCGAAGGTCGGGGCGGGGATGCTATGGTGCATCGGATGATGCCGAGGGACCACAATCCAAGCGCCAGCATCCTTGGTATCCCAGTCGGTCTCAACCCACAACCAAACGAAGTAGGTATCTATGACAGGGGAAATCGGCTCGCCGGTCCCCTTGTCCACTGTCAAGCCGTGGGCCAGTAACTCGCCGCAGGTCTCACGACAAGGGACAAGTAGTTGGGTGTTCATGGCCCCTCCTCCATCGCGGCGATCTTGGCAAGGGCGGATCTGGCGGTGGGATAATCCCTAATGTCCAGCAGTTCGGCGACGGATACCAGTTCCGGCGCAGGGCAGGCTTGGCAATGCTCGACAAACTTCTCGCCAGCACCCGGTAGGCGACATGACCGCGTAACAATTTCCCGCCCCCTGTCGTCTGTGATGACCGCGTAACGATTAGGGCCTCCTGCCAGCGGACAGGGTGGCCACTGAATCTGCTGGGTCATGGCTTTGCCTCCTCCCCCTCCATTTTGAGGGGCTTGGCGCAGTAAGGACAGAAACGGAAATCCCTTACGACCCAAGTCTCAATCCCCATCCTTCTTCCGCATAGTGATACCCAGATAGGCGGAAGCCAGGCTTTATCCTGCATCCAGATGCACTCTGTCGGCTCTTGATTCATCCCTTCCCCTCCTCTTCCCCCACCATCTCCAGGATCGCTTTGGCGAAACGGCGGGCCTGGCGTAATGTAACGAATACACTTTTGCCATGTCCCGGCCGGTCGCAGACTTCCATATAAATGTGCCGAGTACTGTTCTTGTCGCGGTGGGCATAAACTTCGCCCTGATATGGAGTTTGAACTCTCACCGACCGCCTCATCCCTTCTCCTCCTCCGGCTGCTTCGCAATCTCTCTGGACTCTAGGTATGAAGGGACACGAGGCAGACCCCTCGCAAACGAAGCAACATTCTCCATCATCTGCCCAGGGTTCACCCCCGCATTCGGGACAAGTGATACCGCCAGACCATAACTCCCTTTGATACTCAGCGAGGAGGCGGCGCTGCCTAGCGATGATTCTCCGGTAGTGAAATAGGTCAAGGGTAGTGCCCACTATGAAACCGACCACTAGCGCGGTCAATACAACCGTTGCGGCTCTTATCAATTCACCCATCATCACTTCACCTCCTCCGGCTTCCATATCCCATTCTCGGCCAGCCAGATGGCTAGGTCGCAGAGAGACTGGACGGTAGATATACTAGACATACCTTTCAACACATCGAACCTATCATTGTACCGCTGATATTGAGCCATGTCCCTAACCGCGAGCAGCCAGTATAGTCGCCCCTTCTCCTCTATCGTCACCGGCAATATCCCCAACCACTCATCGGTTGTCGGGGCGGGAAAAAAGTCTTCCCCCTCAATGGTATCATCCATCAGTTGTTCGGCGCGATAAAGTGCGCCCATATCCGCATATGTGCCATAGACGAAATACGTCTTCATCCCCCTGGTGATCCCCAAGTCATACGCCTGCTTGCAGGACAGGATATCAGCGACCAGTTCCTTAGCCTCCATGAGCCACCTCCTCCCCCGCCCCGAATGTTATCTCACCACAGCGCAGCGGCCGTATCTCTGCCAACACCTCGGCCACCCGGTTGAGGATTCGGAGCAGCCGGTCACACCCATCCTGCAACTGCCTTGCTATCTCCTCAGCGTTCATTTGCGATTCCTCGCATCCCTAGCAGTTGTTTCGATGTCGCTAAAGATGTCTTTTAGGTCGTCAATCTTCAACTCCAGAGTCTCGATGGTGGCGACCTTCTCCATCAGTTCCTCTGTCAACTTGGCAATACGCTCCTCGGCTGCCTCCAACTCTTCCTCAATCGTCATCTCCCTCCTCCTCTCCTCACCCCGCAGGCTTGCGGCTGGTGGTGGGCTTCGGAAATGGGTATAGGTCTGACCCAGGCTCGACTGGCCCTATCTCCCCGTCAACCCATACCAACTGCCCCTCGATGATCTTGCCGCGCTTCCCCGGTCGCTTGATTTGCGTTGGTGTCAATTCTCCGAGCATCCGTTTTCCCCAGCCCCGACTATGATCGAGTTTCCAGACAGCCCCATTGAGGTCAACCATGATGTCGCCCGGCATGGCGTCTTCGTTATGTTCGTTGTATGGCCACACCCCTCCCGTGCGTTTAGTCATTTCACCTCCACCCCTACCCTCCTACTGCCGAAGGACAACGCCCTCCGGTGCTACACTCCTGCCAGTTCCAGTTTCCCCTGCGCCCGCGAGCGGGCAACTAGAAGCAGCAGGACATTGGCGTACGACTTATGCTCCGTTGTTTCGGGCGGCTTTACTACCAATATCGGCTTACCGAGCGCAACTGCCATACCCAGGTCGAAAACCTGCCCCTGCGTTTCTCTCCACTGAAGGACGCACACTATATCCGCATCGCGTATCGCCTCGCACTCCGACTCTACAATCGCTAATCCTGTTGGGTCTTCTTGGGGTGCATCTTCGGGTGGCCAATACACCGCATGGCCATCAACCCTCAACCGACCCACAACTCGTTTCTGCTCAACTATGTCTTCCGCGTTCGCCTTTCTAACCGGACAAATGATGTATATTCTCATCCCGTCTCCCCCTTGCACATCGCCTTGATCGCCGGCGGCCTACACCATAAGCGGTGAAACTGTCGCCACTTCTTTGACGGTTCGGGCATACCATCTGCTCGGAATAGCATAGAGAAGGGCATAGCCCCAATTTCAAACACCCAACGAAGCCGCCTCTCTGCCCTTTCCATCGTGTCATCCTGATAGCCCACTAGGACATAGCAGGAAATCTGTTGGCGGGTCAGTCCCGCTCGCCGCAGATGGCCGACCGCTGTTTCGACTGCGTTCTGCGCCCCTACCCGGTCAAATGCCAGCCACAGATTCTCTACCTTCACCGATTGGAGTAGAGAAACAACCTTCGGCGTAACTCGCGCCGCTTCTAACCCACCGCTGAACCTTGCCCGATGCTTCTGCTGCCCCAGCATTGCGAACACCGCCTCCATGTGTCGGTCTGAACACGCCAGCAGGTTATTGTCTAGCACATCGAACCCCTCGGTGATTGGCAACTCGCGTAGTTTCCCCTCTCGCTTCGGCACGAAGCAGAATCCACAGGCATTGGGGCAGCCGCGACTGGTGATGACATATCCCGGTTTGAGGAACAGGCCAGGAGTGAACTCGCCGCCGGGATCATTGTAGGCCGGGCCACCAATCTCTGTCGGGTAGTAGGCTCCCCACTCCCGCGCTAATCTCTCAGCCTCCGGCTTATCCCAAGTGAAGGTGCAGGATACCATCACCTTGTCCGCCTCCGGTCGGAAGAGAGGCGGATCGCCCACAAAGGCCATTGCGTCTATCGGTGTCGCCTTTGTCCGGCGCGGAAACACTCGGATGATCCTGTCAGTCATTTCACCTCCACCTTTACCCGCTTACTGCCAAACCGCCTTGCCCGCTCATGGGCCTTACCGAATCCTCTCTCCCCCGCCATCCTCGGCATTGCCATGTCCAGGTGATTCGGCCCGTGGCTTATCACCACATGGCTTGACCGCGAACCGTCCGGCCAGGTCAGGACTAGCCGTGTCCCCGGTCGGTACAGTCTCGTGGCGATCCCACGAGAAGGCAGGTTGCGCCAGGGCCGGGAGTAGCGGCCACAACAGCGAGGGCAGGGACAGAAGGCGGTCACTTTGACCCGGAGAAGTACAACAGCATCGCGCTCAGTAGCAGTACGAATCCGTAGAACAGGAGTTCGCCTTTCCAGTCGTCCATTTCCCCCTCCCTTCATCTGTCCGCTTTGGGGACAGATGGCGGTCAATTTGACAAGACGCTGCCCGCGAAAGCAGTTATCATGCCCGCGAACAACGAGGCGTAACCGCAGACTACCAAGGGGGTAGGGGCGTGGAGTGCTAACCCTACCTCTACGGCTATCAGCGACATTACACTGAGCGCTAGTCCCACTCGCCAGAGATTGAGTTTCACCCCCTCCTCCTTTCATCTGGCCGCTTTGGGGCCGGGAATCGTTGCCACGTACTAGTCGCGACCCAACTATCCCGGCCCCTCCACGGCTTTCCTGGCCCACCCTTGCCCTAAGCCCATTGCTGGGCGACGCCACGGGGGCGACTTTCAAGCAGGGCAGGCCAACTATCAGGCAAGCAAGGGCGACCGTCTGCACCGGAACCGACCATCGCCAGAGAGCGCGTCGCGCAACACAGCCCGGTTCTCCTCGGACTTGCTTGCCAATGCCAATCATCACCCCCAGCAGTAGGGCCAGGGGAAGTCTAGTCGTCATCACCTATCCTCCGGCATCCAGCAGAGCCACCAGAAGCAGGCCCGCAGGAACTCTCCCCACCAGTCACGCTTAGGTATCATCGCTCCGCCACCTCCGTTTTACGAAAGTCCCACATGATCGCCCGGGCCGGACGATTGCCGGTTAGGCGGGTGAATCTGTTTTTGTCCTTTACCGCCCGCAGGTATTCTTGACCATTCCCCTCCCAGCCGAGGTCGCGCATGGCCTCCCACCAGGTATCGCCCTGATGGAGGGTGACGGCGACCTGCCGGCCATCCGCGGGCTCAGGCCGGTCCGGTATCATCCGGGCGCCCAGGAACATCAGCGCCCCGACTAACAGGCAGCAAATCAAGCAGCAAATCTCATTGTAGGTGGTGTGTCTGGTCATCATCTGTCCATTGCCCATTGCCCAATCCCCCTTCGCCAGTTCTGGATGTTGGCTACTCCTTCTCACAGCAACCCTTGCCCGGAGCCAACTCAATGGCGACGATTGCCCGCGCCAAGCGGAGCAGTTGCGACCATCCCTTTTTCTCGCAATCCTCGCGGGTCTGTGGCGCTTCATGCTTTTCTGACGAACCGACCAGCACCATATCGCAGTACCAGTCAGTCCCGTGGCAGTAGATGTCGGCGTGCAATCCCGCCGAACCCACCGACCTAATCTGATTTAGTCTCTCAATCTTCTGTCCTGGGGTCATCCTCACACCTCCACCAGCACGCCCTGGTGCTGCTCGTCGAAGACAGGTTCCGGCTCCAGCGGCAAATCGGCCTGCTTCTGTTCATCGGCCAGGACTTCCCGGTACACTTGGCGGACGGCCCGCATCCGGCGCCACAACTCCTTGAATCGCTCGCGCAATGCTTCGTGATACTGGCCCAACTCCTCAGCCGTCGCCGCCCGGAAGTAGCCCTGCGACCCCGAGCAGTACGGCCGGTGCAGGTCTTTGATCAGGCTGTCCACCGACTCGAAGACGGCGAAGCAGGTTGCATGGTTGGCCCGATCAAAGACCAGACTTGCGATCTGCCGGGTCGTGATCGCGTTCTTCCCGCCGATGTGCCGGCTCAGGATTCGGTCAACCTGATCTCGGGTGGCTTCGTCAATCACGCTTCACGCTCCACGCCCTTGTCCGCCGTAGCCGCCTGCTCCGCCGAAGTAGCATCGGCTACGAAGGCTGGATCGGCGGAGGCGGATTCTCGCTTCTCACACACCCACCCCGGCGGCTTGGTCTGTCTGACCTCCAGGGGTGTGACCTGGTGCCCGTTTTCCTCCGGGCAAGGCCGCTTGGCGAATGCGTCACGCAAGAGTTGGTGATCGCTAATCGGTAGCGTTCCCTGCCTCCACCCACACCTCCGGCAATTCTTCGCAAAGGCGAGTTGGCTCATTTGATCGCCTCCCTCTCCGTGCATTCCCAACCGTCCGGCATTTCCTTGCGCACCCGGCCTGGGGAGAGTCGCTGCCCATTGCCATTGATCGGGCATTCCCGCGTCGGCTTCTGCTTGCCGAAGATTGCTCCCCGGAAGGCCTCCCGCATAGTCCGGCAACAAATGCAGTTGTGGAACAGCGCGCGCTCAGTCATTAGACCAGCCCCATCTCTTCCAGTTGTGGCATCACCGAATGGCGCGCCTCGTTCCGCTGCTCCTTCGATAGGGATTCCCATTCGGGCTTCCAGACGATCAGGAGTTCTTGGGCCTCGGTTTCGGTATGGTCTTTCCGCCAGCCGTCTATCAGTTTCTTTCCCAGCGCGGCGCACCGTACCAGGATTTCACCCCAGGTAGTGTCCAGGACTGGCTCAGGGTTCGCCTCTGCCGCCTGTTTCCCCAGGGCCTCATCCTCCCAAGCAAAGAACTGGCAGCCAGACCACTTCTTGGTCTGCCGATCCCACTTAGCGGTCGAGCAGCGGTAGTAAGGACGGCCAGCATTCTCCGCCGATTGAGATTCTTTGCGAACTGTCGCCGCGCCGCAGTCGGGGCACTTTTGCATTGAGGCGGCAACTTCCGGCGACGGATTCTCAACCTCCCCGGTCTCGCGGTTGACCTTCGGGGCCGCACGGCTCCCCGCCGCGCCATCGTCGTCCTCTTCGCTGGCAATCCCCACGAGGGCCTGATAACCGTATCGCCGCAGGTAAGTGATGACGCTTCCCGCGCTTTTTGGATCGTCCATCGCGCAGGTCAATCCATAGTCGCTGCTGATGTACTCTCCCGACTCGTGGACGAGTAGCGTCTGGACGGCGATTCCCACCGATCCGCCCTCCGCTCCGATCAGATTGCCGAGAACCTGCGTTACGGCTAACTTGTGCTTTGCCAGGACGGGCCGACAGACCTCAATCACCGTTGCCAGGTCGGCATAGGAGTAGGCGTACTGGCCGCCAGTCTTCGTTTGGATGTTCGCTGTCTTGTCCTTGTGAATTGCTTTCAACTCCGACTGTGCGGCGACCAGTGCCGCCGCCAGCGCTTCGATCTTTTCACTCTTGTAGAGTGCCATTTCTCTCTCCCTCCCCCTCATTTGTCGTCACCAGCGCCCGCACCGCTAGAATGTGCGAGCACTCAATCCCGTAACCATGCGCTTGACAGTCGCAATGCCAGTGACCTGCCTTCCGCTCGACCGTATGGACGCCGTGATCGCCGAAGACCGAAGCCTTGAACTCTGCCGGGGCATGAATCAGTACGCCCGGATCGGAGGCCCGCAGGCGCATGGCCTTCGTCCTGCGGTTCTCCTGGTATCGTCGCGGGAAGACTACCTCCGCGCTTCGCGCCGCCCTCGTCATGCCTTCGGCTCCGCCTTGATTCCGGTGTCAACCCGGAAGGTGTCGTGTTCAGGAACCCGCTCAAACAGATCGTCGGGCAAGGCCTCCACTTTCTCGATGGCGATTGAGGCCAGTAGCCTCTCCGTCGTCTTCACTGCCTCCGGGCAAGCCGACCTTGCCCAGTCAATCGCTTCCTTCTCCCGGCCTTCACGCAAGGCCACCCGCTCCGGCACGGTGCGCAGGGATAGCCGCCCATGATCGAGTTTCAGCGTCCGCGACTTCCCCATTGCCAGGGTCTCGCGGGCGAACGCTTCCAGTTCGGCGTCGAATCGCAGGCCGAGCCATTCCCGCCGCCGCGCAAGATCCTTGCGCTGAGAATCAATCGCTTCGCGGATTGCCTTCTCGCGGGCCTCCAGGGCCAGCAGGTCGGCTTCGAGGTTTTGCATCTTCTCCAGCGCCCACTCGGCGGAACCGCGGTCCCGGACAGCGAACTCCTGCTTGATCTCCGCGCAACCCAGAACCTCGCCGGTATCCGGGTCTACCCAGAAGCCGCCTACCAGGACGGCATTCTCGTTTGGTGTTGTCATGCCGCTGCCTCCTCTTATCGGTACGCCGGGCGGTGCAACTTCCGGCGGTACTGGGCTTCCATCACAGAATCGGGGTCAGTGTCTTCCGGCTCCGCCGCCGGCAAAGGCTTGCGGGTCATGCTCAGGCAGACCGGCTTGGCTGTCGCCCGGGCCTTCTCGTCGCAACTGGCGCAGAGCCACTTCCGGTTCTGCTCGTCGAAGTAGCCGCTGAGCAGAATTAGCATCTGGCGCGGGTATCGCTCACCGCAGATGTCGCATTCGTCCGGCTCCTCAGCGCAGCGGTTGCACATGGGAACTTCATGCAAGACCGCCTCGTCTTCGGTGAGATCACGCTGGCAGTAGTCGCATCCGTAGGTGTACTCTGGCGGATTCGCCGCCGCGTCTGCGTGTGGGTCTCCCGGTGATGGTCTCAGGTAGTTCATCGCTTCTCCCGTCTTGACAGGGAAGTCGCTTGCGTGGTAGAATCTCCCTGTCAGCATCTTTCCGTTTCACTGGAGCGCTGGGTTCCCGCCCGGCGCTTCAGGCTTCATGTGGCTCTTCTGGCTCTTCCGGCCCTTCTGCTTTCTCTGTTCCGTCGTTCAGTAGTTCCCCCGTCACCTGGTCTATCTTTGCGCTCATGTCCGTCTGCTCGTAGGTGATTCCGACCCTAACTCGCTTTCCCACCATGCCCCGCACCTGCTCGAACAGCTCATGTGGATTGCCGCCCTCCGACTCCAACACGATGACGGCCACCACGGCGAAACCGTCTTTGTCCGTCTTGACGCTGGGCGGTCTCACTCGCCCGAAGAACGCTGCCATACTCCCTCACCTCCCCTCGCCTCTCGCATCAATCCCCTCCCCGGCCCCGACTAGCGAGCCCTGGTCCCCTGAATCTGTCACCGTCCCTATGGGGGACCGGGGAGGTTCTATCTCTCGCTCCACACTGTCGCGCCCCACGCTCTCCCGCTCTTCCTCCGCCCTCCGCGCCTCCTCCGCCAGCACTTCCCGCCCCCACGCCGCCAAGTTCGCCTGCACTTGGCGCCGGGTCAGTTCCCGGCCGGATTCGGAGAAGAAACGGACGGTGGCAGTCTTCATGCCGAGGCCTCCGTAGGGGCGCTGCTTGCCGCGCCCGCTTTGGTCTCAAAGAACTCTTGCGGTCGTTTCTTCGTCCGCTCCATCCACGCCAGGAAAGTCTCTCCCGGCTGGCAAGTCCCCTCCCATGCCTCCTTTGCTCGCTGACGAGCGGCGGTGATGGCGTCGGGGTCCTGGCAGCCGTCGAAGTCGAACAAATCCCGGTAGGTTTCCGGGATAGACCGCCCACGGAAGGGGTGAACGCTGAAAAGAGGGCAGTCGGGGCTTTTGCAATCGTAGGAGTAGCCGCCCAGGCAATCAATGCACTTGGCGCGGACGATTGCCCGGGTGGGGCGCACCGCCCTTTGGTGGGGCTGTCCCGCCTTAGCCGCCCGCCCCCGCGCGAGAGCATCCAGGTGCTCCTTGCTCAGTGTCCTCTTTTTGGCTTCCTCGGCCATCCTCATCACCCCGCTACACACCCTGGTTTTGCTCTGAAATGTATTGTGAACGATATTCTCATTTTGGCGCAGGCCCAAGCCCTCTCCTGGTGTGGGCAGGATTTCTCTCCCCCCTCGCCGAAGAGGGCATTGGCACACCCAAACGAAGGGGGAGAGAATCACCATGAACAAGTCTGAGGTCGCTTTTCATCTCACCGTCACCGCCCTAGAGAAGGCCAATCTGCCTGTGCAAAACGAACCGTATACGCGAGAGATGGTCTTGGAACGCGCCCAATTGGTCGCCGCCTGCTATCAGATCATCTTTGACGCCGTGCCTGACTTCCATACGGGCGAGCCCAAGACCCGGATTGCCTAAAGCCGGGCTACTTCCCGTCGCACCTTGAGCAGGCGAAGGATCGTGAGGGCGTTGTTATTTTCATGCACGCGCCCCCGCAGGTGATCTATCGCCTCGTTGATGAGTTGCAGGTCGGTCATCTCTGCCGCCGGAGTCCATTTGGGTAACGCCTTCTGCTCTTTCTCGCTCGCCTTCTCGCTCTGCTTTGCCATCTCTCCGCTCCTCTCTATTGCCTATTGCCTATTGCCCAATGCCCATTGCCGGCAGTTGATTCATGCCGCCGCCTCCTGGGTCTCGGCTTGCGCCTTAGCCTCTTCCTCCGCCTTCGCCTTCGCTATGGCTTCCCGGACCCAGTTGTGAATCGTCCCATTCGAGGGTGCCGTTTTGTGTCTTATCAGTAAATCTATCCTGATCGCATCAATCGTTTCGCCCTTCTGGAATCGGTTGATAACCAACTCGCGGACTGACCCCCGGACCTTTCGATCCAGAGTCCGCTCGATCCGACTCTTCAAGCCTCGGCGCTGCCGCTCCGTTCTGGATCGTAAATCAGCCATGCCTATATCCTCGTTCCGTCGAGTGAGTTTTGCTGCTGGGGACGCTTACGACTTAGGGAGTTCCTTTTTCGTGACACCCTCTGCCCCCTGTTTCGACATCGTGACTGGGGAAGCAAATAAAAAATCCCGTCGAAGGATAACTGGAAGACCGCCTGGATTCGCTCGCGTACCTGAGGGCCGGGAACCCTTTCCCCGGACATGATCATGTGTAGATAGGTGCGCGATATATCAAGGACGCGGGAGGCCCTGGTGTGAGTCCAATTCCGTGAGGCAATCGCCTCTGCCAGCCGGTCAGTTCTCACGGTGATCTTTGCCTGTGCTGCCCGCATCTGTTGCGCCTCCGAAACTACTATACCACATAAGTAACGATTTGTAAACCCCCTTTGGACAATTTTTTTCCAATTAGTTGCCGGTGGCCGAAAAGCCCTGGTATAATGGGCCTATGAGCACAAGCGAAAAGATCTTGGGGGCCACCATCCGGGCCATCCGGGAGTCGCAGGGCAGGACGCAGGAGGAAATCGGAACCCGCGCGGGCCTTACCAAGGCCACGCTTTCGAGGATAGAAACCGGCCAAGCCGGTGGCCGCCACGACACAATCAAACGGATCGCTGCCGCCTTGGGGCTTACCCTCGATGAACTGGAGGCCCGCGCCCGCGAAATGTCCGGGGAACCAGCCGCCCCATCGCCTGCCGCTCGGGGCGTCAGGGAGGCCACCGCGCCCTACCAATCGCCAACCGAGGCCGAGCGAGAACTCGAATATCGGCTTAGGGCTGACCGGGACCTTAGCCTGGAGGACATCCAGGACATTCTCAGGTTCTATCGCCTCAAGAAAACAAAGGGCCTCCCGCGAGGTCAGATCAGCGCTCCACGCCGGGTGTCGGCGAAAGGGTCGGCACCCGGGACGAGCACTGAGGAATGAGTCGGTGATCATCCCGTTTCCGCGACGACCAGGATAGAGGAGATTTGCGTGTCCAGCGGATCAAGAAGGCGAAGGGGAAACCCTGAGAGAATTTGGAGGCAGAGGAGGGAAACAGGCAATGCCACTACCAGTTAGGAAAGCATGCTGTCTCGTCGTATTATGGGCGTGGCTGGCGTTTTTCTCCGGCGCCGTTGGGTGCCCAGCCGAACTCCACCCAGATCTCCGCCTGTCGGAAGAGGAAATAATCACCTCGTATCGCTGGGGCGCGGAGATGCAGAAGAGGGGCGTAGATACTATTGCATTCATGCAGGGACTCGCATGTCGGGCCAAGGGTCCCAAATTGGGGTCTGCCGAGATAACCATGATAACCGTCATGACCGACCGATTTACCGGTTGGACTATGGGGTATCTGGATGCCAAGGGGCTAAGGTATGATGAAGCCAAGATTGCCAGCCTTATTGCTGCGGCGAAGAAGCGCAACGGACTCTCGGTCCTCGTTTACATCACCGAAGAGAATACGACCAACCTCCAGCACTGGACTCGCGGAGTCACCGTATATCTCCTATCTGGAGAGACAAAACTGCCAGCCCGAACCGTGACTCCCGATGTTGGCGTTGGCTCTACCTCGATCAGAAATTGGTACAATATCCATTTGGATTGCTCATTTCCCCTATCCTACGGAGAAACCCCTGTCATTCCTGCTGGGGCGACTAGCGTCATGGTCGGCATTAGGCCCCTAGTCGGTCAGGACATCATGGTCCTGGTGCCGCTCGCTAAAGAATCCGGCAGCGAGCCACCGAAGTGACCACGGCCTACCTCAATAGCCCCGGAACGCCATGATGGACATCCTCACCTACGACAATGTCATGGGCGTCGTCGCCGCGATCTGGGCGCTTGTTCTCTGCTGGGCGATCTTCCGCAAAGGATGGTTCCTGCGCCCATGACCACCCCCAAGCCCGGGACTCCCCTAGCGGCCATCGCCTACTACCGCTACTCCGAGGAAGGGCAATCCGAGTATTCTATTCCCGCCCAGCGCGATGCCGTCCAGAAAGCCGCGCCCGGGCTGGGGTACACCATCGTCGCCGAGTTCGCCGATGAAGGGGTATCCGGCCTCCGATCTGACCGCCCGGGCTTCCAGGCCGCGATCTCCGCCGCCCGGGCCGAGGCTGCCGTAGCCGCCATCCTGGTCCACAAGTTTGACAGGTTCAGCCGGGACAGTGAACACCAGGCCGTCTTCCGCGCCGCGCTGAAACGCGACGGTGTGCGCCTGGTTTCCATTGCCGAGCCGACCGACGACTCACCGGCCGGCTTCCTGACCGAGCGCATCATGGACGCGATGGCCGCGTACTACTCGCTCAACCTATCCCACGAGGCTAAGAAGGGCCTGAGTCAGCGGCGCAAGCAAGGGCGCCATTGCGGGTCCGCGCCCCTGGGCTATCACTGGAAAGCCTGCGACGCCCGATACCCGACACTCAAATCTCTGGTTATCGAGCCGCAGGAGGCCAGGGTCGTCCGGGCGATCTACCGGCTGGCCGAGCAGGGGTTCGGCACCGTCACCATCGCGCGGCGGATGAATGAGCGAGGCTATTTGGGCAAGTGGGGGTCCGCCTGGACGAATACCGTCCGGGTCATGCGGACCTTGCGGAACCCGACCTATGCCGCCTTGATCGCGTCTGAGCCGAAAAGCCACCGGGTAGCCGTGGGCGGTAAGCGGATAGACCATCACCGGCGCGAATGGGAGAAGGCGTTGGTCGAAACTGAGGAGTGGTTGCCGATCATCGAGCGGGAACGCTGGCGGCGGATTCAGGCGATTCTCGACCGCCGGGCCCGCACCATGCACCCGGCCAGCCCATACCTGCTGACCGGCCTGCTCAAATGCCCGGTCTGTGGCGAGAATATGTGGGGTTCAGGCGGCGGTACAGGCGGAAGCCGATACTATCGCTGCTCGCGGGCGCGTCTGACGCACCCGTCATTCAGCCTGCCGGCCCCGAAGGTCGAGGCGGCCGTGATTGAGGCGCTGGCCGAGGCCGCGGGCAACCTCGAACTCGTGGCCGTCGCGCCGGCTCAGCGGAGCGCCGAGCGGCTCGAGGATCTGCGGGACGAACTGCGGGGGCTTCGGGAGACCATGACCCGGCTGGAGGATGCTTACCTGGCCGGGCAGTTTGACTTGGCGACCTTCCGGGACAGGAAGAGGTTGCTGGTGGGGAGAATCGAGGAGACCGAGCAGGCATTGAGCGCGCCTGTCCCGGCGCCCAAGCCGCCCAGCAAGCGGTATCTCCGGGAGACCATACGGAAACTGCGTTCAGCCGAAACCCCGGTAGTCGAGCGTCGGCGGCGGTTATCTGAGGTCTTTGTCTCGGTAACGCCCAGGCAAGATGGCGGGCTAGACATCATCCTGCGGGACCGCTCCGACCTGCCCGAGGACGCCTCCCCTGCGAGGTAGTTCATCACGGAACCCTCCCCCTCCGCCGCCAACTAACACAGGAGCGCAGGCGAATCTGGTTTTATTGTGGGGTAAATGTGGGTTTTTTCTGGGCCATAAACCAGAAAAGACGCGGCCCCTCCGGTTAGGGAGAGACCGCGCCAGCCATACCCAGGCCAGGGCGTGTTATTCAGAAGACAGAAGCCAGGAGACAGAAGCCAGAATGACTACCGACCCCTGGTTTGCCTCTCAGACCTTCTCCGGCCTGCGCACCGCATTGACCGCCGCGTTCGCGCCGATGGCCGAGGCCGCGCCGGCGATTCCGGTCAGGGCAGCCGCGCCGAGTTCACCCGCTGAGGTCTTGCCTGCCGCAGCCGAAGCCGCCACGGCGGCAACGACGCCCGCGCTGTAGGCGAACAGCACGGTCGCCCGCCCTTGCATTCCGGGCCAGATAGTCTTCGCCGCCGGGATGGCCACGAGTTTCAGGAATCCGGCGACGCCTGCGATGGTGCCGAGTTCGGTGAGATTGAACATTGGTTTCTCCTTTCGGCTATGGTGAGATGCTTATAGTCAACTGCTTTCCCTGCGGTTCTGGTCGCAGGATATTCTCCGCGTGGGCAATCCTCCGCCGTGCAATCTCGCAGTATCCTTCATCCTGCTCAATCCCGATGAAGTCCCGGCCTAGTTCCTGGCAGGCCAGTCCGGTAGTGCCACTACCCATAAACGGGTCTAGCACCACAGAATCTTCGGCGTGTGTGAAGAGGCGGATAAGTCGCCTCGGAATCTCGACGGGAAAGACGGCGGGATGGAGCCGTGACGACTCGGGCGAAGCAAACCACACATCTTTGGTATCATCTGGAAATGGTAGGGCTATGTCTCCACGCCGCCCAGTTCCGCCTCGGTGATACCATTGGCCTTTCGAGCCGAGTAGTATAAACTCGTGGGCTGGGCGCATGTACGGATCGCTGTCGCAACCCATGCGGTATTGAGAACAGATCGCGTTCCCGTTACTTCCCTTCACCCAAATAATCGGTTCCCTGATATGGCTGTCTCGCTGTCGCATCATCTCAAACAGGATAAACCCAATCGGTTCAATCCTGCCCTTGCCCACAACTTTCTCGCCGTTCCGGTGGGTCTTATATCCGGGGTCAAAGTCACTCCAGGTATCAGCGTATCTGTGTTCCGCTTGCCACCTTACCACGCCAGGCACATTCAGCGCGAGAACACCGCCCGGAAGCAGGACACGATAGAGTTCATCCAGCACCAAGCCTATCCAGCGATAGTATTCCGGCCAGGGCTTTTGGTCATCATCCTGCCCGTATTGCTTGCGGCAGTTGTATGGCGGAGAGGTGACTACCAAGTCCACCGAGTTCTCCGGCAGGGTGGGCAGGACTGTCAGGCAATCGCCGCAGATGATTTGGGTCATGCCCTGATTGCCTCGACGATTGCCTGACAGACCGCAATCCGGTTGTCGCGCTGGAGCAGCCAGGCGCGCTCCTGCGGGTTGTTGATGAAACCAAGTTCGATCAGGACGGCCGGCCCGGGCGCGAACCTCAGCACGGCGAGGTCTGTGCGCTGCTTGATACCACGGCTGCGGAAACCAGTGACGCGCACCAGGGCTTTCAGTAAGGCGAGGGCGAGTGGTTTGTCCTTCGCCGCGCGCCAGAGGACCTCGATCCCGGAGGCCACTTTCACGGACGAGTTCAGGTGCAGGGAAATGAAGCGATTGCACCCGGCCTCCTCTGCCCGCTGAGCGCGGGTCCCGACCGGCGCCGGATCGTCGTGATTGCTGCGCGTCAGGAAGCAGGGCATACCCGCGTTTCCGAAGACAAGTGTGTATTTGAGGGTAAGGGCGTACTGGAGGGCGATAGTCGCCTCATCCTGTCCCGCACTGACTGCGCCCGGGTCATAGACGCCGGGCTTTCGATTGCTCATGCCGTGTCCGGGGTCAATGGCGATCTTCATTCTATCAATCCCCCTTCTCGCCCTTCTCGCCCGTCGCACCCGTCGCGCCCGTCGCACCCGTAGGGCCAGTGAGACCGCTCCGTACCCACTTGCAGAGTTCGTTGAGGCTGGAGCATACTTGCACCAGCACCTCAGTATTATGTGTGAGGTGATTGGTCAGCAGGCCGTTGAACTCCACCCGCATCGTCTCCCGTTCCTTCCGCGAGTCAGACAACTCCTGGATAAAGGCTATCACGATTGGACGCAGAAACAGGACAATCACCAGGGCGACAATCCCTGCCGCGCCCTCCTTCATGTACTGCACCATCTCAGCCATTACCAATCTCCCCCTCTGTGTTAGTGAACCACACATACTATATCGGGATCGCCGCCCGTCCGGTATAGTTGGCCTACTGTCAAACCACCGCCTACCGCCGCCGCATTATTGGCGTAGGCCGGAAGCCCGACCATAGTGAAGAGGCCGGCGGAGGAAATGCGGAATCTCTCGATCAGAGAAGCCGTACCTGTCCGCAGGCTGATAGCAGTCGGCACCACACCGGCCGCGACTGCCCCGTCCACAAGAGCGAAGATTCCGCCCCGCAATTGGATCGCGGCACCATCGTATCCGCCAAACCTTAGACCACCAATCCAGTCTCCGTTCTGGACGGCGGTCGGGGCGGCGATGGTGCCGCGATAGCGGCGGTAAGAGGTGAACGAATAGGTGCCGGCGGCAGCATCCGCCGAGTCAATGGAGTATTGCGCGTAGCCGTTGTTGCGCAGCCAGATGGCGGCCCCGTCAATGGTCAGTGAACCGATGATTCCCAGGTGGGTGGCGTCGAGTCCATACAACTGCGGGCCGCCGAAGTCCAGGATTCCCGACAATGCCAAGTTGCCGTCAATGGTCATGTCGCCGATGATCGGGGCGATCAGCGCATCCACCAGATGGTTGACGACGGGTACGGCCGCCAGGTCTTGCGCCTCCCCGGCGTGATTGATTGAGGCGACCTTGAAGACGACTGTCTCGCCCTGCAGGGTTGCCGGGAAATCCACCTGCAAGGCCCGGGGATTGAGATAGCAGAATGAGGAGCCGATGCCATGATCTACGCGGGCCGTGGACTGCCGCCCTCGATACAATCCGGTCAGCCGATATTGATTGGCGGCGATCAGGGTCGCCGTCTGGTAGGCGATGACCTCGTCCTCGATATTGACCAACTTCTCCTCGTTGGTCAGTCCGGCGGCGGTGGTGCTTTCGAGCGTGCCGCCTGTCGCCCCAATGTCCACCTCCACGGTGGCTGCCGGCTGCAGATCTGCTCCGCCTGCCAGCAGCAGGGTCAGGGTCGCCCCCTGCGCCGACCGGGTAGTGGTTCGCCCGGCGTAGGCAAAGGTATTGCCGCCATCTACCGAAACATGGACTTCAGATCCGGCATAGGAGGGGTGGTGCGAGCCGGCGTGGACGACAAAACTCCCCTGCCCGAAGAATCCATGCTGCCAGGTTTCGACGACCGTAACTACAGCATCGCCCGGGTCGCCATAGAGATCCGCGGTTCCTACCGTTCCGGCCCCCGGTTCGCTGGAATAACCGTAGAGTTCCAGGCCCTCGGGATATTCGAGGACTGCGCTCACCGCCATCGAGCCATCTTTGTCTTCAGAGACCGAAACCACACGGAAATACTGGTGGTCGAGATCGAGCGACGGGTCGGTGACTTCCAGGACATCGCCCGGCTCAATCAGGAACTCGCGCGGCGCCAATCCTAGTTTGATCGCAATGGTCGGCGTGCTGGCCATGAGGAGCATTCGGCCCGCCATCCGCTCGGTCGGCGTGCGCGTCTTGAAGGCGGGCAGGCTGATTTGCTCAGGATTCGCCCCGGAGCGCCCCACCACCCAACCGTCCTTCGCTTCGGTGACGGCCGTCCCGTAACCGTTCGCCCGGTCTTGCCATTCGATGCGGATCGTGTTCTTGGCGTCTCGAATCCCCTGGCGAGAAAGCGTCGCGGCGGCGCCCTCCATGTAATCGTCAGGGGTGATCGGGATGGTGGTCGCCGGTTGCGACCGGACTTTCAGGTGGAGTTGCCCCTGCGAATAGACCAGCATTCCATCGAAGTAGGTCAGCAATTCCTCGATGTGCCGGAGGCCGTCCTGATTCTGCGCCAGGATCGGGCTGATGTAGAGGCCGTTGTTATGGCAGAAGTTGGCGGCGTCAATGAAAGAAGCCCAATCAATATCGGAGGCCAGAACGGAGAGTCCGTACCGCGTGTGAGTGAGAAAGTCCGCGATGATAAGCGCCGGGTTCATGTCATGGTCGGCGTCGTAGGGGTGCGTCACGAGCAGGGTTGCGTCGAGCCGGTCGTTGTCGGTAAGGTCGTAGCGCTCGACCTCAAAGGAGATCGCGGGCATATTGGAGCCGTAGCCCAGCGACAACTGCGGGAAGATGACATAGGCGGTGTAGGGAAAAGCAGGACCAGCAGGCGTGCCTCCCGGAGGCGCCGGGCCGAGCCAGGCCGTCTGCTGGTCCGTTTCGAGGGCAGCGGCGAGATAGG
The DNA here is from genome assembly GCA_041648665.1 of bacterium. Lineage (NCBI taxonomy): Bacteria > bacterium. The sequence continues at coordinate 18,049 of JBAZOP010000007.1, forward strand.
CATCTACTGTCTGCGCGCCGGTGCCGGAATAAAAAGTGTGAGTAATGTCCGCCGGCATCTTTTCGCTGTCGCCCAGCCAAATCCTTCTCAGGCTTTGCACCACGCCCTCAGAAATCGCAAAGGCGCAATCCGCCGAATAGACGGGAACCGACCCGCCACCGCCCTTGCCGCCCTTCCCTCCGCCGGCATCCTCCGAGCCGGCGGTGAAGTTACCGTACCAGATTAGGTTCGCAGTCAGCCGGGTTCGGCCATAGACCACGGGGAGCGGCTGGCCTTTCTGCGGGCCGCTCACCTGCAGGCTGGCGGCGGCCAGCGGGCCCTTCAGGCTCTTTTGTGGGAAAAGCAGTCCGCCCAGTAGCGAGCCGACTGTGCTCCAGGCGGCGTGTGCTAGAGCCCCGCCGCCAAAGGTACTGAACCCAATGGTCAACGCGATTCTGCCCAGGCTTGCTAGGAGGTCAGACATCGCAACCTCCAGGCCCCGGCGAATCGGCTGGCCAGTATTGGGGCATTCTCCCGCTCGACCATGACGCCCGCGCCCTTGATGACATGGATGAGTTCGCCGCGCCCGATGTAGAGCGCTGAATGGCTGACACACCGCCCGAATTGATAGGTCAAGATATCGCCTTCCTGGTAGGGCGGCTCGACCGGCTCGGCATAGCGAGGCAATGTCTGGAGAAAGACCTCTTCTCCGGTGTGGAGAAACCAGTCCGCGGGAACCTCGGGCAACTCTGGATTCTCCATGATGCCGCACGCCTCGAAGACCGAAACCAGCAGCCGCGCGCAGTCCACGCCGGCGCCCTTTACCGCCGCGCCCGGATGATAGGGGGTGCGGAGCCAGGAGAGGGCCTCGGCTCGAATGGCATCCCGGGGGAGCGAGAGTGGCTTGCCCGGGTGCACGGCGACGACTGGACCCTCTGCCTGGCTCCTATTCAATTCGACTACGGCCGCTTCGCTCATAACACCGTCTCCGGTCGCGGGACGAAGGGGAATCCCCGGAACCTCCCCAAGTTGAAGAACTTCTCGCGGCAGGTAGCAATCGTCCGGTCGCATCCGGGTACGATGGTGAACTGATCGCCGGCGGCCGGCGTCTTCCGCAGCGGACTCGATAGCGTGATGGCGCCACTGGCCTGGACATACTTCATCACGGTGCGCACCGCTCCCCAGTTGTCGCCGGTTGTGAACTGGATTTCGCCCAGATCGTGGTAGGCATCGGCCTGTGTTAGATTTGTCTGGAGAACTGCCTTCGTCCCGCCGGTCACTACGCCGGTTTGGGTCCAGGCGTCCCGGTCCAGCCCGCAGGCCGCATCATAGACGCAGTTATTGCATTGCTCCTGGACGACTGTTCGCGGCTCCAGGATGGTCAGCCGCGACAACTCGCTCTGCAGGTGGATGGTGACATGGGTTCGGGCAATGTCAATCGCGCCCTGGACGATCCAATCAGAATGATGCAGCGTGTTGCCGCCTTCGAGGTCATGGAGGTAAATCGTCACCTCGCAATCATCGAAGAGGCCGGCGGCGGCCATCATGGCGATGCTGTTGCCCGGCTCCGGCGTCGCGCCCTCGATGATGACATCGGCGTTGGGCAGCACCAGGGTCGTATCCTCGATCTGCAGGTCGGCCCGGGCCTCAATGGGTTGCCGCTCGCAGGGCAGAACCATGTAGTCTTGCAGGCCGTCGCCATCACCCACATCCACCTCGACCGACTGGTCATAGTCGGTGGTGCGAATGACCATCGTCGAGACAAACCGCCAGACGAAGAGGGTGATCACCCTCCGCTCCTGGTCGGCCATCAACGCCTCAAAAGCAGCGGTCGCGTCTTTTGGCATCAGATTCCCCTGGCCTGAACTAGCGTTACCTCGGCCCCCCAGGCGATGAACTTGTGCCGGGTGGCGGGAAGATCAGAAGCGGCGAAGCGCACTCGATACCGGGGCGTCGTCGCGGCATAGGAAAGTTCGGAGCCGATCAGCGGCGCGGTCGTGAAAGTCACCAGTCCGGTGGTCAGGTTCACGGCTGCGGCCGGATCCACCACGCCGTCAACCGAAATCGTCACCGCGGCCGCCACATCGAAGGGCAGCCAATAGGTCGTTGCTTCACCGTCCGCATAGGCGAAGACGCCCGTGTGTGTCCGGTCAGTATAATCCTCAACCAGAAACGACTCCAGGTTTCCCCGGTGCCGCAACCAGAAGTTGCGTAGCGCCTGGAACTCGGTATCATTCAGTGGGTCGTATTTCAACTTGAACGCCCGGACCGGGAATGACCGAACCTGATACTTCCAGTTGAAGCCCGGTTCCGTCTCCCAGACATCGGTGCTGTAGCCGTCCACCTGCACCATCTCAGCCTGCGGCATTCTCGGATAGAGATCGTTGCTCATGGTCACGCCCTGGAAATCGGATGATTGTCCCGGACCAACGCTTGGATCGCGGTCCCGATGGCCCCCCGGTTCTTGAGTAGGAAGTTCACCCCCGAGGCCGGGTCAATCGCATTGATGTGCATGTGGATTTCCGGCGCCGCCGGCGCGCCGCCACCGCCGCCCGGGCTGCGGAAGTCCACCGGGATCGCCCCATGCTGCAGCGGAATCACCGCTTCGGGCTGCCAGGCTTCGGCCAGGGCAACGAGCGAAGGACGGGTAAAGACTCCGCCAGTCTGAGCGCCGACGACCGGCCCGGCTTCGCCAGGCGCAAGACCGGCCCACAGTCCCCCGCCCCCTCCTCCTCCCGCCGCCGCGGCCCCGCCGCCCCCGAACCACCCCAGCACCGATTGCATCAATTGCTGCGCGGCCATGCGGGCGATGCTCGAAATGAAAGCATTCTCGATGGACTGGAAGAATCCGATCAGGGTATCCTGCAGGCTCGCCCCGCCCTTGATCGTATCCTCAAAGAACCGCTGAAACGACTGCTCCCATTCGCCCGCCGACCCTTTGAGAATGTTGCCGATGGTGAACGCCGAATCGGCAATCGCCTTCTGCACCTGCTCGATCTCGGTGTCCAACTGCGTGAGCGCGGGAAGGGCCGTCTCGCCCATCGCCAGGTATTCGAGCCGGATGGCCTGGAGGGCGGCCAGGAGTTGCTTGTACCCGCTGATAGTCTGTTTCGTCCCTTCGATTTCTTGGCTCATCTGCTGCGTCGTCAAATCGGCGATCTGTCTCTTGATCGCCAACTGATCTTCTTCCGACTGCGTCCCCTGCGGGATCAGGTTGAGATATTCAATCTGATCGGCGATGGTGGCCTGGCCCGTCGTCCTCTCCCATTCAAAGCGCGCCAGTCCGAGGGCCTGCGCTTTCTTGGTTGCCTCCTCGGTCATCGCCGCCTGTTGTCTCTCCCATTCCGTCGCGGCCGCTTGCCAGGTGCGGAAATCCTCGACTTGCTGCTCAGCCATCTGCCGAAACTCATCTGCGCGCTTTCTGTCAATCGCGGCAATAGCGGCGTCCGCCGCTTCTTGGATGGCGACCTTGGTATCCGCATACCTCTTTTCGGCCTTGCCCGTCGCGTCGAGCGCTTTCTGCTCCTCCGCCTGCCATTTCTGGACCTCAGCGATCTCGCGCTCCCACGGATTCAGCATCAGTTCTGCATTCTTCGCCGCCACCTCAGTCAGAATCCGGGTGTAGTCCGTGGTCAACTCGATGCGGTAGTCGGCGACGCTCTTCTCCATCTCCCTGACTTTGTCGTTGATGTCCTTCTCGGAGATCAGGTGCGCCGCCCGCTTGGCGGAAAGGGTCTGATAGTATTGCGCGGTCTTGGCCTCGACCTCGGTCAGCCCGGCATTCTGCCGGATCATTTCCGCGATGGCGTCTTCCTGCGCCTGAATCTCTTCGCTCGCCGTTTCCCGATTGAGGTCGCGCATCCGCTCTTTGAGGTCCGCAATCAAGCCCTGGTCTTTGGCATACTGGACGGAGAGCGACTGCAGTCGTGCCATCTGTGCGGCCGCTGTCGGCAAGGTATCTTTAGCCCACTTATCGTAGGCATCGAGCACCTTCTTCATCGCCTTGCTATGTTGATCGGCGGCTTTGGCGGCGCGACCATGGGCGCCAGCGGCATCAGCCGCCCCGGCGGCCCGGGGCGTGGTCGGGACCAAAGCCCCGCCGCCGCGGACTGATGCGGTAGTGGCGCCCATCTTCGCAATGCGCGCCTGCTCAGTCCGTAGGGCAGCCTCCGTCGCTTTCTCTTGCGCCTCCATTGCCCGCTGATCGGCTGGCGTTGGAATCCCACCCAGTATTCCCCGCCAGTCGAAGATATTCGTGGCCGCCCGCTGGCCGGTAGGCCGCCATTTGCTCATGGCCAGACTAGCGCGCTCCCATTGGATGCGAATGGTGATAACCAGATTCGCCACCCATTTGAGGAAATTGGCCCAGTTGGATGTCGCCCGATTGATGTCGTTGATGTTGCCGAAAATCCCACCCAAGAGGCTGCCTACTAGCCCCGCCGTTTGCTTTACCACCTCCCATGAAGCCTGCAAGCCATTGATGAGCGTCAAGGCTTCCCGGGTCAATCCGTTCTCGTCGCGCAGATACCCATTGATCGCCTTGACCAGATTGGTAATATCGCCATAGGCGCTGTTCACCTGATCGGCGGCAAAGGCTTGGCGCATCATCTGGGTGGCGATGGTACTCATGGTCGAACGCTGCGTAGTCAGGAGATTGCTCACTACCTTCTGTGAGGCGACAAATCCGCTCAGCCGCTTGGCAATCTCCTCCATTAGGACGCCCTGCTGTTTCCAGCGCGGAATGTCTTCCTTCAGGTTGACGCCTTGCTGGACGAGGATGCGGGCGAGTTGGGAACCGGCGACCAAGCGGCCTTCCATCAGTGCGCGGATTTCCTGCGACTGCTGAATCTCGAAGTTCTGTCCGGCGGTGATGGCTTTGATCGCTTCGGCGATGGCGACGAAGTTGTCTTGTTGCTTGGCGGTGGACAGATCAATCTGGCCGGCGTAAGTCACCCAGGAGCGCAGCATCAACTGCAACTCCTGGCCGGTTCCCGTGAACTTGACATCCATCGCCTCGACTGCGGCCATGAGTTTCAGCGATGCCTGATAGGCTTTCTCGAAGTTCTCGGCTGGGTTGAAGGAAACGAAGGTCGCGGCCATAGTCGCGGCTGACCGGCGCATATTCTCCTGGCTCTCGATGCCCATCTTGACCGCGCCGACATAGCCTTTGACCGCCGCGCCGGCGGTGATGGCCGCGCCGGTGATCAGTCCGAATCCGGCCGCAAACTTCCCAAGGCCAGCCGCCCAACTGGTGCCGGCCTGCGCCGCGATCCGGCCGGTCCCCACCTCCCAGGTCTTCGCCTGTTGGCCGGCCTTCTGCAGCGCCTGCTCCGCCGGTCGCCCGTCGAGTTCGATTTTCCCCTTTACCGACCCGACATCAAATGCCATCTAGCCTACCTCCAGCCCGTTGCCCATTGCCCATTGCCTATTGCCCACTTCTCTCCGCCACTTTCGCCCTCTGCCGTTTCCGCGCGTCCCGAATCCGATCCCAGGTCCGGTCAATCGCCTGCTGCCGCTCCTCGCGGCTCTTCGGCTTCTTGGTCGCCGCCATCAGGTCGCTGCGCACCGATTCCTGATTCGACCGCGACATATACGGATAAGCCGCCGCCTGGAGTTGCCACAGCCGGTCATCCGCCTCCAGCCTCCGCGCCTCCTGGAGCAGGATCTCAAACTTCCTTACTCCGATGCCGGGGAGGTCGCTGAGCCGGTAGCCGGGATAGGTGCGGAGGAAGACGGCGATGGCTCGGGCCCAATCAGGCTCGCCCGAAACGCCCGCACCATCTCCATCCCCGGAGTGTTTTGCTCCAGGGCCGAGGGCGCGAAAAAATGGGCGATCAATTGCTCCGTCGCCACCCGCACGGCCTTCTCTCCCAACCGCTCCAAATCCTCATCGGCGAACCCCAGCGGCCCCAGTACCATCTTCAAAATGGCCGCCGGATCGTCTTCCTTCATCTCCCGGAGGCGCGCCCACATGCCGAGCGGGAAGTCCACGATGCGGTATTCCTTCCCGCCCAGCACCAGCACCAGGGCCTCGGATTCCAGCAACTCGTCAATATCGGCCTTCTTCACTCGCTCCTCTGCCATCTCTCTCCCTCCGTTTTCGCGTCATCCCCGTGGAAACGGGGACCCAGCAACCAAAAAACGGCCCAAGCATCCTGCGACGCTTTGGACCGTTCGGTCCTTTCTGGCCCGTTCGGGCCCTCGCTCGATATTCAGTTGTCAGCAGACACTAGGTCGCCGTCTCGTCTCCGAGAATATAGAGATAACTGTCCGTCTCGGAGAATGGAAACACCCGGAAGATGATCTTCATCGTCCGCTGGGTATCCGGGTCGAAGACGATCTCCAGATCGGTCTCCGGGAACGCCTTGGGGAAAGTCACCCACCGCTCCGGGTCCGTCGAGGGCGCGCCGTTCTCCATCTTCTTCAGAATCAACTGCTGCGCCAGGTCGCGCATCCCCGGCTGCCCGACGCTGGGATAGACCACCAACTTCCGGTGGCTCGGCGTGGCGCCCGTCATCGTGGTATACGGCACCACCTTATCCCAGTTCTCCAGGCTCAGTTCCGCCAAGTTGAGTTCGACCCGGACATTCCGCCCGATCATCATCCGATCCCATTCGGTCGTGCCGAATTGGTCGAAGGTGATCTCCTTCGAGTCCGTCACATCGAAGAACCTGACTCCTCCGTGCGTCTTACCAAGTTCCAGTTCCGCTCCCGCCGGGCCGTAGTACACATAGCATGGCCCCATTTCTCCCAAGCCTTCTGACATTCTCCTTCCTCCTTTGGTGCCTTCGAGGTCTTGTTCAGCCTCGTGGCACGGAATGACCAGCACCGTCTCGGTGCCGAAACTATATTCAGAGGCCACCGCGGTGACCTCGTACCACCCCGCCGGACACTTCACATCATAGAACGCGGCGCCATTGCTGATCGCCGTATATTCCACTCCCGTCGCTAGGTTGCGGGCCGAGACCAGGGCGAAGGGAAGGAGCGGATCATCGAGCAGCCGGTAACTCGTGTAGCCCTGGATGCTCCCCCAGAGTTGCCAGTCATCATCGAGCCGCCAGATGGAGAGTTGGTCGAAGTAGTGCTGGCCCTGGATGTAGGGCCGCAGGGCGCAGAGATGGGCACACCAATATTGATCTATGTATCCATACCAAGTCGCTGTCCGTGATCCAGTCGCGCCCGTCCCTAAGAAGACCTCATCGCTGCCCTCAATCTGAAGAACCGCTCCTGCTGCATTGAACCGCTCAACCATCCCTGCCGGAGCGCCAGTGAACGCAGCCCCCAGGGTCGCAAACGATGCCAACAGGAGCGAATTAGCCGTCGTGACAACGATTGACGGCGCTGTAGCGCCCGAAGCCGGAGAGCCATAACCAGAATCGCCGCCCTCACTATCTATCGGAGAGAGTAACGCCGAGCCGGATTCGGCCACAATCGCTCCGACGCAATAGACGACGGAATCAAGCAGCCATGTATAGGGGCCGGGCTCGCTATCCCCTGCCACTTTCCAGTAGGTCGCCAGATCAAAGTCATAACCACCGAGATCCGCTTGAGTTGTGCGCCGAATCAATGTCCATCCAGAAGGAGGGGTAATGGTTCTGGCTCCCGCTCCGAAAGTGGCGATGGTAGCGAGCATGAAATCGTTTTCTACGACGGGGGACGGCAATAATGGTTTAGGGATAGGCAGTGCGTCTGTCGGGCCGCCTCCCCATGTTGATGCCGACCTGAACGCCGGCGCGTCAGGTGTGACATATGCCCCAAAACCCACCATGCCGCTGGCGAATTCGCTATCCGCCACATCGCAAAGCAGAACGCCGGTCGGCGGATCGTCAATCCCACCGCATTGCAAGCCGGGGTCGGCGACGACGCTTGGATTCCAGTACACCCGGATATGGCCGTTCGCCAACTCGACATGCACCTGGTTCCAAAGCGTTCCCCAGTCGCCGATGACATTGAGCATGGTAGCCAGGGTGATCTCGATCCCGGAGGACATTTTCTTCAGCGTGATGTCCCAGTGGGCCGCGTCCACCTTCTCCATCTGCAGGAAATAGCAGTCCAGGGGATAGGCGCCGTCCGGTGAAAGCGGGCTCCAGGTCTGCTGCGCGCCGAAGAAGAACTCCGCCACACATGGGTCGCTGCCGCCTTTGGTGTAGAACGAGAAGCGGCAATCTCCGAAAGTGTTCAGCGCGTCCGGGACTTCGCTGCCGTTGGGGTCATAAAACGACCTGCGCCAACTCCCGGCTCCATTGTCAAGGAGCGATTTCCAGCAATAGGCTGAGCCTAATGCCCCGCCGACGACTGTATCCCAGTCGAGCGGGTAGGCCGGATAGACACCGTGATAGGCGTTCCAGCCCACGAACTCCGATTCGACCAGCCAGCCTGTTCGCTGGCCGTCGTCCCAGTTGTAGGATAGAATCGGGGTTGATGGAATCATCCGAGCATCCCCAGCATGCCATTTGTGGTATAATGGGAATGGAGGTAAATCACATGAAACGAATCCTGGTTGTGGTCGCCCTCCTTGCGCTCATCATTACTGGCTGGATTCTTTGGCCCAAGCCGGCTGCCGATGATCCTACCGCCATCAATGCCGTCAGAACCTTCACCTGGTGGGATACTCCCGTTTGGGATCCTACAACGCGGCGGGAGTGGGAGAAAATATCTCCGATCATCCAGCATAAAGCCGCCGTCTTCCAGGGAACTGTAGTTCCTCTCAGGGTTTTTTATATTCACCATCCTCGCTACCCCGAAATTGTTGTGTCTGTAGAGATTCTCTATCACGAGAAGCCCCGTTCTCCCTGGCTCAAACCCATTGAGTAGTCAAACCTCATCACGGGAACCTCAGCGCGCGCACCTCATAATTGGTGCTGAACTCATAGCGGCCCCGCTCGTCGAAACCAAGAAACTGTGGGGCCGAGACCGCCTCTGAACTCATGATCTCCCACTCGCCGATGGTCTGCTGGCCCAACTCGTGCAGGCAAGCCTTGACCGCGTGCGAATCATCCCGCGCGGTGAAGTAGGTATTGCCCCGCGCCAACACCTGGAACATGAACCGCCCCACCCGGTAGTCAATGTGGTACATGTCCGGCGGACCGCCGCGCTCCAGAATCACAATCGCTTCGTCCGGCTCTTCGGCCGGCAGCGCGCCGCCGTAGAGTTTGCTCCCGATTCCCCAGCCGGTCCCGGTCGCTACCCACTGCGTGATCTCGCGCAAGAGGTCAGCCATTAGAGCCCCATCGCTTTGCGGAAATGCTCAGCCGCCAGTCTGATATAGTCCTGGGCGTGACTCGCCATTTTCGATTCCATCCACTTGTTGCCCGCCGAGGGTTCGGTAAATTGCATCGGCTTCTCGTGGGTCTTGGCGGCGTAGGCCGTATTCCAGCCGACCCGGGAGACGAAAACCCCTTCCGGGTCCAGGCCCTCGCCATGATCCTGGGCGGGATTGCCACCTGCCCCGCCGGCGCGAGGCGAAGTGGCAATGCGTTTCTGCTGGGCAAAAACCGACCCGGAACTTCTCAGCAGTCCGCTCTTGAGCGGGATGGTCGGTGACTCCATCAGGCAGTCATTCATCAACTGCAACCCCGCTTTGCCGACAGCCTGCAGCCCTGCAGCCGCCATCTTGTCTTTGGCGATTTTCAGCCCATTCCGCCATTGACTCGTATCCCACTTGATCTGCGCCATCTCCCGCCTCGTCATTCCCCCGTACGGGGGAATCTAGTGCCCATTGCCCAATGCCTATTGCCCGCCTTACTTCACCCAGACCTCCCAGTGCGTCGGCAGATCGCCCCGCTTGTGAAACTCGCGTCTAAGGATGGTGTATTCCTTCCCGCCGACGGGGTATCTAATTCGGGCTGTTGGCTCGACTGTTACGACATGGTCGAGAAAAGCCTCGCCCGCCGCCACTACTTCCTGCCCGCTCGAATCCAGCACCATCCTGGCCTCGAACTCGAAGCGGCAGGGAACTATCTCGGTCGTAGTCGCCCCAGCCGGTTCGCCCCATTGGTCAACCGCCGCCGGATGAATGATTTCACAGGCATCCTTCAGCAGGTGCAATATGCTAGGCTGCCCGAGCATGGATTCTCTCCCGGAAGGCCGCGAAGTCGTTCACCCGCGCCTCGGGCGCGTTACTGAACTGGCGCAGGGCGTCGTACTGCCCGCGGTCGCGCAAGAACGACTCGACGACGGGCGCCAAGCAATGTCGGCATTTGGGATGGGCGGGGCACCGCGAATCATCCGTCAGTATGGGGAAGTCTTTGTTCTGCCCGGTGATCGAAAAGACCTTACCCTGCAAGGGCAAACAAATCGCGCACGCTCCGGTATGCACCGACCACTGCACCAGGTCTTCACCGTATTCGAGTGTCGTCTTCATCACGCCCTCGGAAGCGGCGAATCGGCTCTCGGTGATCCCGACCATTCGGCCATAGTCCTTGAGGTTGTAGGCCCGCGTCTTCCCGTCTTTGCAGAGGATGTGGATCAGTTTGCCCTCGGCTGTCTGTTGAAGTTGCTGCTTGAGGACCGGGTCCACATAGGTGCCCAGCCGCCGCACGGCGCCATCTTGCAGTGTCTGAACAATACGCTTCGACAATTCCTCCGGCCCCAGCCCTTCGATCACGCCCTCGGCGATCTGCGCGGCCAGGGCTTGCTCTTGCACCACTCGCTGCTGCGCGCCGATAAACGCGCTGCTCACTCCGACCGCGACCGATTGCACTCGCTCGGCGCTCGTCGCCACCATACGCTGCACCAATGCCTCGACGGCCTGGCGGTGAATCTGCGTGAACGCCGGGAGCGGCTGGCGGTGAGTTTTGGCCGTTTCCGCCATGCCCCGCCGATACCACTGGATCACATTCTGCTCAGCCCAGCGTTGGTGCCCGGCCTCCAGTTCGGTGAGGATGGTCTGAATCTGCTTGAGGAGTATCCAGCTGCGCCCGCGCTGAAAGTCGGTGGCGGTGGCGGATTGAATGACGCGCATCAGCCGCGCTTCGGAGTTGCGGTAGAGGCGGCTGATAGTCTCGATCTCGCGGTTAGCGAAGTTCTCCGGGATCGCCATCTCAGGTCCCCCAGTTCTCTTCGCCCGAATGCACTATGTCGGCATTGACGGTATCCGGGTCATCATGCATTCCCTTGCGGAAGGATGGCGGCACCCGGTCGGTGTCCTCTTCCTTCGCCTGCTTGTCAGCCACCCCGATTCCGCCCGCATAGATGCCCGCCGTCTGGCCCTGGGCTTTGAGTTTGTCCGCCTTCTCTTCGAGGATTTTCAGCCCGGTCGAGCGATCTTCCGACCAGCGGCCAATGCGGAAGTTGGGATTCCGGGCGATGGCTCGGATGATGATGTAGAGGGCTTCGGCGGCAGCGAGATTGACGGTGCCGTAGGTCGCCAGCAGATAGCCGATCTCCTCGTCAGAGAACAGCCAATCCGCTGGGTCGGTGTCGTCAATCAGGAACCGGACCGCATCCACATCGCTCAGGGACGGGTCGCCCGAATAGGAATAGGTTGGCATCGAAGCCTCCTAGGCGGGGGCTGATACCGCCCGCTTCCCGCCGACTGTCCGAAACTTGCCCTGCGAAACATGGTCCGGCCCCGCGAGCGGCTCGACGCCGACCGGCTCCGGCTCTTCCGGCATCGTCGGTGGCTTGGTGCCTGAATGCTCCCGGGCGGTGTGCGCCCGGACATGGTCTTCGGAGATGAACTCGCGCTTGCATTTCGGGCAGACGGCGATTTCTTGGCCCTCTTCCAGGTCGGCGACATAACCCTGCGCCGCCAGTTCGCGCAGGTTGACGCCGCGCCGGGGAATGACCTCGCCGGAGATGCGCTGTTGACCCTCCGAGGACATGGGGATATTGACGATCATCTTAGTTGCGGCCATTTTGCTCCCTCTCCCTCCGTTTTGCTTGCGGGGGACCCGGTAAGGCTCCGGCCAGAAAGCCTACCGGATCCCCCGCACTCCTTTCGGTGGCGCGTCTTACACCACGACATTGCGGAAGAACGCGCCCAGGTCAGCCTCCAGCAACTTCATGTCGGCATAGAAACTGCCGACCAGCCGGTCGAACTTCTCATCCAGGGGCGACCGATACCGCTCCATGATGATGTCCAGTCCCTGCCGGTTGCCGCCGGTATAGTTGTAGATGTAGCCCGCCGAGGGCTTCATCAGGGACGGCGCCGGCTGCACATACGCCAGCAGCGCATGGTTGCCGAGAATCCCCTGATAGACCACGGGCGCGCCGCGCTCAATGGTGTTGGTGTAGACGGCCCGACCGACCACGACCTTGTCCAGACCGAAGATCGAGGCCACCATCGGCTCGGTGAGCACCGGCACCGCTTGCACATACTGGTAGCGGGCCACCAAGGTCGGGTGATGCTTCAGGTAGCGCCAGGCGTTCTTGCCCAGCACCAGGACATTGGGCTGGAAGCCGGTCATCGTCCAGACCGCGATCTTCGCCGCCTCGATGTCCTGAATGGGGGTCGAGTTCACATAGTCGCTCCAGATCCGAACCTGGCCCGCTGCCGGAGCCCCGGCGACACCCAGATATTCGGTCGTCCAGAGGCCGGTGGCGAAGAAGTTCTGCGCCCACCAGAGGTCCCGCCGGATGCGCAACACCTGAGTCACAAACTCGGTGCCGTCGCGGTCCAGGTTGATCGGCACATCCGCGTTATCGCGGAGTTCGTCGGGGATGTCAATGTGCCAGGCCCATTCCCGGCAGGAGTAAGTCTCCTCAGTGTTGACCGTGAAGCCACCGCCCTGAGACTCCTTACCAGGCGCCCGGGGACGCGCGTCGTCACGGAAGAACGCCTCGCGCGGGTACTGCAGGATGCGGTCGGACAGTTTCTTGACGCCGACCGTGGGGAACACCTGCGGGGCGACGAACGCAGATTCATCCAGGATGAATTTCTGCGCCATCTCCGTACACAGTTGATCAACATGCACATCTCTTACATCGGGTTGCCCAGGCATCGCTTACCTCCCCTCCCGCCACGGATTGTTGCAGCCGACCAGAACGGTCACCAACTCTGCGTTCGTCGGCGTCGCGGAAAGCGCGCCTCCGTCCAGCAGTTGGCCGCCCACCCAGTCGGTCGCGCCGGGCGTCACCAGATGGCCATTGGTGTCGGAGGCCCAAGACGCGCCGGCAAGCAGGTCCTCGCCCAGCACCGCCTTGCTCTTGCCCTCCACCATCACATTGGCCCATTCGCCCGTATTGGGCTTGTTCTGCAGGATGCCCACCGGCTTCTCACCATCGCCGCAAAGGACGACGGTGTGGTTGCCGCTGAGTTTCACCGCGTGGTACTGATTCAGGCGCAGGTCTGCGCCTGCGATACAGGTGATCTCGAACAGTGGTTGCTCAGAGGCCATCTCTTACCTCCCTCCGATCTTTTCAGCGCGATACTTGTCGTAGAGCGCGGGCTCGTCGGCGAAGACCTTGGCGAGAGCCTGATCGAACGGCAACTTGCCGCCTTCGCTCTTCTCGACCAGGGCATTGGCCCGGGCCATCACATCCTCGACCACGGAACCGGGCGGGTTCGCTCCGGCACTATCCTTGCCGATCTCTCCGGTCGCGGCTTTGGTCATCGCTTCCTCGCGCTCCCAGGACTTCTGGAGTTCCTCGGCCACCTTGGGATCGGTCGCCTCGGCCTTCAGGATGATCTCCGCCCGCTCTTCCGGCTTGCCCGGCAAGTGCGGGAACTGCGCCGCGATGGTTGCGGCCCGCTCTTTGACGGCGACCTGGTGTTCCAGGCCGGCGACCTTGCCCTCAGCCGCCGCCACCTTCTCGTCCGCGGACTTGGTGATCTCGGCGACCTGGGCTGCAACGCCCTCGTCAACCGATTTCTTGATCTCGGCCGCGATGTCTTCCGCGCTCTTGGTCACCGCTTCTCCATGACCGAACCCGGCTGCAGCCGCCAGCGACTTCAGAATCTGCTCTCCGATCTCGTCCTTGTAGGCGCTCAGCATCCGCAGCGAGGCGCGGACGGCGTTCTTCGCCTTGTCGGAGATCGTCGCCGACTTCTCGATGTCGGCCAGCAGTTCGTCCTCGTTGGCCGCAGCCTGATTCAGCGTGTCTTCGAACGCTTGCACGGCTTCCTCGTTACTGAGGAAATCTGGCATGACTCTTTCACCTCCCCTTTCCGACTTCATTAGGAGCCATCGTCTCCTGTTGGCTGGTCTTCCGACCAGGTGGACTTGACGCACCTGCAGGTCTTTGAGTTGGGCCAAATGCCTCACCTCCTTAGCCGCCCGGGCCGGACCAACAAAAAAAACGGCCCAGGCACCTGATGGTGCTTGGACCGTTCGGTCCTTTCCCTGGCCCGTTCGGGCCATTGGTACGCTATTCAGTTGTCATTCCCCCCGTACGGGGGAATCCAGGAAAACAAAAGAACGGCCCAGGTATCTTTCGATACACCAGACCGTTCGGTCTTCATCGGCCCGTTCGGGCCGTCGCTCACTATGCAACTGTCAATCTACCTATAGCATACCACTCGCCGGTTTGTCAAGACCCTGCCGGCTATTTTTTTTCCACTCAGGCAAGGCGCCCCGCTCGATGATCCGGTAGGCAATCTCTCCCGCGTGATTGAATGAATACTCGGCGATGGTCTTGCAGTCGCGGCACCGCATCTCCACCGTCGCCTCTCCGGCGACTGACTTGAACAGAACCCGGTCGCAGACGGGGCAACGCAGCACCCGCATCTTTGGTTGCGTGGCGGCTGGGCGGGTCGGGGCCGTCACCTCGGCGCCGCGCAGGGGAACGGGCGGCGTGACATCGGTCATCCGCATAGCGGGCACCTCGCCCGATGCCGGGCCAGTTTTTCTTCGTCCATCAGGTGGTCGCAAATGATCGGCAGATAGGCCGCTCGAAATCCCGCCCGCTTCGCCATCACCCCAAACCCCACATCCTCCCCTAGTGGATGGTCGGCGAACATTGCCGCCTCCAGGATTTCCCGCGAATAGTAAGCCACCGCGCCCACACAATCCGCCTCGCCGATCCCGAACAGAACGGGTGGGAATCGCCGAATGGCCGTCAGTTCACAACTCGGCTTCTCGGCGATGTTGAACGCATTGTAGTATTTCTGCTGGGCCAGGCCGGCGGAAGCATTGTCAACCAGCGCGCCGACCCAGGGCCGCTCGGCAGCCAGTAGCCCTTTCAGGAGACCCGCCGGCACCATAATGTCCGAGTCCACATTGAGCAAACCATCAGCCGGCTCGCAGCCGGGCAACCTTTGACTTAGAGTGACCAGGCGATTCCGCAGTCGAGCCAGCCGGGCGGTATGCTGCTCTAGGCGGCAGCCGTGGCCATGCAGGTAAGGAAGGCTGTCGTCCTTGACGCAGTGAAAGAGCGGATTCGGCAAGTGCTTCGCCACCAGGTCCATTTCCCAGCCCTCCGGGTTGTCGAGGACGAACCGCCAGGAGATGTCCAGGCCGGAGACCTCCAGCGCGGCCAAGTGCTTGAGCCAGCATTCCGTGATCTTTCGCCGTCCGCGAATCAGACCACCGACCGTTATCATGCCTTGCCGCCCTTCTCCCACCGCTCCCTCCAGTTCGCGCAGTCCTGGTGGCGCGCCAATAGTTCCGGGTCATCGCGCTTATAGGCGGCCAACTCCCAATGCAGGTATAGGTTGCTGTGAAAATAGTCCACGGTGATGAACCGCGCTTTGCTGTAGTAGGCATAGTCATGATTCGGATAGGTGAAGGCCATGGTGTTGGGGTGCCAGGCATTGCGGTGGGTCGGGTCCGCCCAGCAATCGGGGTTGCTCTGGAAGTTCGGCGCTTCGATGATCGCCACCGCCCCATGTTTCAGGACCCGCCAGAGTTCCTGAATCGGGAACATCTTGTCGAAAGCGTGTTCCAGGACATGGATCGCCTCAGCGCCATCGAAGTAATCATTCGGCCAGGGCCAGGGCTGGTTGATGTCCATGACGCAGTTGACGCCGGGCAAAGCGACGATGTCCGCGTTCACCCACACTTCGACCTGAGCGTGGGCATCGCCCATCTTTGTCTTCCGTCCGCACCCCAAATTGAGATAGCGATTCACTTGACTACCTCCAGGACGACCCGCATGGACTCGATGACATTGAGTTCGTGGAAGATCGCCGCCTGCCGCTCGTGTTCCGGGCGAGATCCCCAGTCGCCGCACCAACTCAGTTTCACCGACACTTTGCGAAATGTCGCGGCAATCGCATCCGCCGTGCTCTGGCGCAATGCCGGATCGCAGAAGAAATCGAATGTCCATTCCGTGAAGTTCAGCCGGTGATAAGGATTGCCCAGGTGCGGCGTGTGCGTCGCATAGGGCACCCAGATATGCACCTTCGCGCCCGGGCGGGCGATGCGCCAGATTTCCTGCATCACCGGCGGCAGGTACGCCAGATGCTCCAGCACGCCCGAAGCGTGAATCTCGTCGAAGGTGTCGTCGCAGAACGGCCAGGGGAAGCGGTTCAGGTCGTGGATGACATCGGCTACCGACCTCGGAGAGACATCCACATTCACCGCATCCGGCATTTTCGCGGGCCCACAACCCAAGTTCAGTTTCATGCTACCGGCTCCAGTTTCATCTGCTCTGCGGCTCCCATTGATATTCGATTTCTGGGTCAAAGGGGTCCTTCCTCAGTTCGTCTGGGTTCTCTCGCTCATAATGCTCGGTCGGGATATTGAGGATGTAGCACGGGTCGCCGCCCAAAGCGGTGAATCCATGCCAGATACCGGGCGGGACCTGGAGCAGTTTCGGCTCCAGTTCACTCAGAATGACCGTCTGGCTTCTATGACCATCCCATAGCCCAACCTTCGCCGCGCCCTTGACCAGACAGAGGTTGTCGGTCTGCTTCTCGTGGCAATGCCATGCCTTGACGATGCCAGGGTTGCAGGTGGTCAGGTAGACCTGGCCGAACTTGACGAACTCCTCGTCGTCGTCCCGGAGGATCTCCATCAGGTATCCGCGCTCATCCAGATGGCGCACCAGTGCTCTGATCTTCACGCCCTCGATCATGCCGCTTCCTTTTTTGCCCTGGGGCAGAGATAGTTTCGACAGAATCGTGGCCTGAAAGTGTAGTTCCGGCATCGGCCCAGCTTTGGGTTGTACAACCGGCATCTAAACACGGGCGGCTTCCCTTTGCCTCGCGGAATCAGGAGGCAGTGCTTGACGACCCACCAACGGTCTCCCTTCTTCAGCCTCCCCACCTGAACTTCCGCTTGCCACTCACGGAATCTCCGCGCTGAGAGCCGCGGTCTACCTGGGCTCGCGGTGCCGCCCGTCAGTGGGAAGTCTTGGCAGCACTTCCCCTTGCATCGTCGGCACAGAGTCGAAAGATTGGTTTCGAGTGGAGTCAAGTCAACTCCCCCGGCTTGGCTTTGCCGTCCATCGCCGCCAAGATGCGCTGCAGACGATGGGCATAGGTGTGGTTCTCCCACACGAACAGTACCCCGATAGTCGCCATTGCCACCGCCACACCCGGCTCATTCAGCAGCAGTCGCACATGCGCCATCGTTTCCTCTCGGCTGCCTGTCCAGCGGAAGTGCACTCCATTGCGAAAACCCAGGGGCTCATAGGCATCTGAATGGGCGGCCAGGAATGGCTTTTCGCAGGCCAGCGCCTCGTAGGTGCGCATCGAGGTCATGGTCGTCTGGTGTGTCTGGCAGTTCAGGCCGAGCGCGATTCTGCCCTTCGGGTAGAACTTGGTCACATCATAGCAGGAGGTCGCGCCCTTCCAGTGAGCCGAGAAGGGTTCCGGCCAGCAGCAGGTCCCGTCAGGGTTGGCATAGGCAAAGAGCGCGAGTGAGTGACCGGCCAGGATGATGGGCGTGATCAGGTTGGAGACCGCCTCCACCCGGGTCTCATAGGGGTAGTAATTGGCGATTAGGACAAAATCGGCCGCGTCCGGTTCGGTCGGCAGCGGGTAGTGCATCGCGGGCTGGCAGGCCAGCGGCAGCCACCAAACCTTCTCGTGGCCGAGGAATTGCCGGTAGCCCGGAATCATTTCCCGGTCGCTGGTGAACACGAAATCGAAGCCGCGCGCCTGCTCCCGGAAGTGCTCGAAATGATTCGGGTCTTCGATGGTGTGCCAAACGGTCGGGATTCCATGCCGCCGGCATTCCACCAGGGCTTGCCGCTGGAAACTCTCGATCCCTGCGCCATAGGCGTCCGCGCAATTCATCGAATAGGCGAACACCGGCCCCTGCCCGGCGGCGTAGGCCAGCGTTTCGCGCCAGGGCTCATCGGGCGCCAGTCGAATCGCCTCCCATTCCGGCGCCCAATAGGGCGCCATGAAGTCAGCCGCGAAGACGACTACGCGGGGGCGGGACTGCTCGGTCATAAACTCCTCCTCTCGGCTCCAACCAACGGCTGAAGAGAATCAGAAACAGATGCGCGTCTTCCGGGTGCAGCGCATAGTACCGTTCCTTGTTCCGGTAGAAATGGTCATCGAAAGCCGCGCCCTCGATCTGCTGGCGGCTCTTGCAGTAGTAGTGATAGACGACGCTGCCCCGGTGCACCATGATCTGGTGTCCGGCCTTATACCAGCGATAGCAGTCCTCGACATCCTCCCAGTTGCTCCCGACCATCCCCTCGTCGTAAAGCCCAACCTGCTCCATGACCGAAACCCGTTTCAGGCATGGATGCTGCAATCCGGGTTTGACCACCGGCTCTCGCATCCGCGCGGCCTGCTGCTCGACTCGCGTCCGGCAGTTCCGGTATCCCATGCTGGGCATGATGCTGAGCACCGGCGAACCGAAATAGCCCTTGTTGGTGACGAGCGATGAGCAGGCAATCCCGACTGCCTGGTCTTCCTCCAGCAGGCAGACCAGTGGCCTGAGCCATTGGCCCGGGAACAGATGGTCGTTGTGGATCTCCACGATGTATTCCGGGCGGTGGGGTAAGCCGCTGAGTAGATGCCGGTGCCCGATGTTTCGCCCCTGGGCGATCCCGACATTCTTACCCTGCGGCAGCACGAAGAGCCCTTCCTGCGCCTGCAGCCACTCCACCGTTCCGTCGTCGCTGCCATTGTCCACCACGACGATATAGTGGGGGAAATCCAGGAGGTCACTCTCGCGGAGACTCTGCAGGCAGAACTCCGTCCATTGCTTCATCTCCGGCATGGACCGGAGATTGCAGGTGAGTAGGTTGACGCCGATGATAGGGAATCGGCTCAGGTGATAGCCAGGGTCCACCGGATGACGGCTCCTCTCTCGCAGTGGTCGGGCAGGTATTCGCTCGGGCGGAAGCCCGCATTGGCGAACAGTCGCATGGAGGCGATGTTGCTAGGCAGAATGTCGGCGACGATCCGCGTCGCCTGCATCGCTTTTGCCTTTTCGGTCAGTCCGTCGAGGGCGAGTGTTCCATAGCCCTGGCCTCGGCTGTCCGGGTCCGCAATCACCAGGCCTACCTCGGCCTGGCTCGGCGGAGTGAGCAAGACCTGCGCCCACCCCAGCATTCTCCCGACAGAGAGGTAGGGGAACTCATCCGCACCCCTCTCGTAGATAGCATAATAGTGTTTGCATGGATCGAGCCGCGTCTTCTCCCACCAAGCCTGCTGTTGGTCGAGCGATAGCGACTCAACATGAGTCTCCATCCAGCGATCAACCTCCGGGTCTGGGCGCCAACGGGCCATGAACTCCAGGCTGGGCTGATTCAATTCTGTCAGGAATACCCGCTTAGTTACCTCCATTGCGTCCCTCCCCGAAGTCGCGGATTGCTTGCACCACCCGCCGAATCGTCTTCCTGGACATTTCAGGATAGACGGGTAGGCAGAGCAACCTGCTCGATTCGCGCTCGGTCACCGGCAGCCGCAGGGCGCTCCGGCGATAGCATTCCTCCAGATGCAGCGGCCGGAAATGCACTGCCGAATCTATGCCGCGCTCGCGCAGGTGTTCCCGTAGCGCATCGCGCATTCGCTGATTCTTGACCCGAATCCAATAAATGAGCGGCGCGCCATGCGACCAGTTCACCTCCGGGATTTGCAGCCAAGGCAGGTCAAAGAGTTCGATGTCATACCGACGACAAATCGCCCGACGCCGACATACCCCCCTCGGCCATCTTCTGAGTTGCACCCGGCAGATCGCGGCGGCAATGTCGTTCGGGGTGTACTTGAATCCGACGCCCGTAATGCTGTAGTCGGGCTTAGTCTCTTTGTCGCCCGTGTCCCGGCTGATACCCAGCCATCGCATCCGCCTCATTGCCTCGGCCCACTTCCGGTTCCGCGTTACCACCATGCCGGCGTCGGGCGAAGCGATGTGCTTGACGGCATGAAACGAGAAGCAGCCCAGATCGCCACAGAAGCCCGCCGGTCGCCAACCCGTCGTCCGCGCCCCGCAAGCATGGGCGACATCTTCGATAATGACCATCGGCTTCCGCTGCCTCAGCGCCTCGATCTCCGTCCAGACGCAGGCATTGCCGGCGTAGTGTAGAGCGACCAGGGCAACGGTATTCGGCTGGGCGCGCACTTCGGCATCCACCGGGTCCAGGTTCAGATCGAAATCTCGGACATCGCAGAAGATGACTTCGCCCCCTAGCAGCCGGACGCAATGCGCCGCCGAGACGAAGTTGAAAGACGGCATGACGACCGATCTGCCCGGGCAAACCCCGGCCACCACCAACGCCAGGTGTAGGGCCGCTGTGCCTGAATTCGTCATCACCGCGTGCCACCCGTCGTCGGGCGCCAACGCCTCCAGGAACTCGCGCTCGAAGCGCGCCACCTCCGGCCCCATCGCCCACCAGTGCGACCGCAGAACGCGCGCCACCGCCCGGCCTTCCTGCCGCGTTCCCCAAGGCTGGAATAACGGAACCCTTGAACCCTTGAACCGTTGAACCATTCAGGTCTTCCTATTTGGGCGGGATGATGAAGAACCCATCGTCCAGAGCCTCGACTTCGACCGGCCCGATTGCCTGCGCGATGATCGCCAGGACATCTTTCCGCGCCCAGCGGATGTTGTTGAACTCCGTGCAATAGCCCTGCGGCTCGTTCTGCGAACTCTCGCCATCCACCCAGGTGCGAATCAGAATCGGCCCCCTGGTCACTCGACGCAGGGCGGAGATCACCGACACCGCATAGTCATGGGCGATAGCCGGCCAGGCGTCCGGCTTGCCGGCTTCCGCTGTCGGCGGATGCTGGATGATGTCAATCAGCATCGCCGCGTCGAAATGGTTCTCCGGGAATCCCGGCTCCTGCAGCCACCCGTACTTGAATCGGCCGGTCGGGTTGTGGTCGCGGGCGAACCAGAGCATCTTACGGCTGGAGTCCAGGCCGAGGTATTGGCTGGGATTCAACCCGGCCTCGGTCAGGAACTTGTACCAGGTCCCACCCCCGCACCCGGCATCCAGCAACTTCCCGCCCGGGCGAAGCAATTTCTCGACCATCAGTTTGCTCTTCTCCGCCCGCCGTCGCACCTGCGCTTCGCCGGTCATCCAATAGTTGGGGAAGATCTGGGCAAAGGCATTCCGGTCCCATTCGCTGCACCATCGCCACCCTGAATGCCATTTCTTGAACATCGCCCCTTGCCACTTCTCGTGAAAAGCCTCCCGCGACTTGAGCGCGCCCTCTTCCCATGAACCCGGTTTGTCCTTGATTGATTCATGGATGCTCGGCCCAACCCAGTGGTGGCCGAAAGCGCCCGGCACCACCGCGAACTCCATGCCCTTGACAATCATCTGGGCGACCAGGTCCGTCTCCTCGCAGTAGAACGGCTTGTATCGCTCATCGAAGAGTGGGCTGCAATCCTCGAACTGCTCGATCAACGCCTCGCGCCGGATCGCCATCAGGGAGCCGAGGATGAAGCCCTCCCAGGGCTTGAGCAGTTTGATCTGCTTGGGGAACTCGTCCAGCCCGCCCCACGGCTGATAGATGACATCGAGAATATCATCGGGCCACTTCTCGACCTCCATGTGCGGCCACCGGGCGTCCGCCTGCTGCAACCGCTCCAGGTAGCCCTCCGGGAAAATCTCCGTCACAATGGGATGCTCACTCGGCATCAGCGCCCAGTGAGACAGAATCGCCGTCACGATAGCGAAGTGAGGATGGGCCTCGAAGCCATCCAGCAGCGCCTCCAGCCACCCCTTGGCCCCCACGATGTCGTCATTCATGTAGATCAGGGGGTCACAGCCGGAATGGAGAGCGCGCTCTGCCGCGATATTTGCCTGGCGCGCCAGCCACACTTCTCCCTCATAGGTCGAGAGATCGGTGATCATCTCCGCGATCCCTGGCGGCAGGGGTTCCGGCGCATTCGAACAAACGAAGAGCGGAAGGTCCGGGTAGTCCTTCCGCAGTTTGTGGAGCGTCATGCCCAAGTGTTGCCCGCCCCGGGTGATCATCACGACTGCTGGATTCCAAAGCCCGTACTTCATCACACCAGATCCACCTTTCCATCAGTTTTGAGCAAACGCTCGACTTCGATCCGCACCAAATGCCTGCGATAGAGTTCCGTGGGAATGGTGATCGCGGGAACCGAATGGCTGGGTAGCGGAATGTTCTCGATGTTCGTTCCCCAGCCCGGCTGCAGTTCATCCAGATCGGGATTGCCGGTGATTCTGATCATATCTCGGTATGGACAGGAAATGGAGAGCGGCTTGCCCGACCTCCCCACCAGGTCTTCCCACCTGATGGCATGGTACGGATGTTTCTGCATGATCGCCGGATGCTCACCGGCAAACCGCTCCAGCCGCCGCGTCCGGTCATATTGGTGCATCGAGCCGCTGGCGTTGCGCGCCGCGACCTCGGCCTCATTCTGCCCGGTGTAAGTCAGCATGTTGTAGTACCAGGATTCGCTATTCTTCCAGCCGAAGGCGCGGAGTTTCTGGCGTAACTTATCCGCCGGGCATTGCGCGTAGTGGAACATCTCGACGCCCTCTTCTTTGCCCAGGACCACGAACGGCTTCTGCGCCTTGTGGTAGGTGATCTCGTCGGCTTCGCCGTCCGGCGGCTGGATGTTCAGCATATTGTCGTGGACGCCGAAATGCGCGCCCGGTTCCATCCGAAACAGCCGACACAAATCCTCCTCCATGCCGCGCCAGAAATCATAGTAGAAGACGAAGTGCCGCATGATGGCGAAGTCAAAATCAGCGTCTTCGATCAGTTCCCTCATCCGCTGCATGGAGGCTGGAGCATAAATCTCGTCGGCGTCCAGCAGCAGGAACCAACCGTCCTTCGGTAAGGTCAAATTCCGGTGGTCAACCTGCGCGCCGCCATCATGCCCGAGGGTGAGATTGACTTTATGGTCGGGGTCCGGGAAGTCGCGCAGGATTTGCTGGGTCGAGTCCCGCCGCCGGTCGGGGCACCAATCGAAGGTCCAATGCCCCTGCACCATCTGTTCCCCGCCGTGAAACCGCTTGTGATGCGGATAGTTCCACCAGCCCTCGACCACATTGATGGCGTCCACGAACGGATAAACGGATTCCAGTGTCTCTCGGAGGAAGGCTTCGCCATTGAACACGACCATGCCGGCCGTCAATTTGGGGCGCACACCGACCGGCGTCTTTCGCGTCGGCGCCTTGACCGCTATCCGCTGGGGCAGATAGGTCGCCATGCCATAACTCGGGTCTTTGACGATGATCTGGCCCTGTGGCGCCAGCAGCCGTTTTGCTTCGGCTTGGGCTGCTTCGTCGAGGGTCAGGTGACTGCCCAGGTAGATGTTGAGAATGGACGCCGAGGGTAGGGGAATGTTATCTGGCTTCGTCCCCCAATTCGGCTGTAGTGCGTCCGCTGGCGGTCGCCGGTCCAAATGCACCGCGCCATCCACATCGCACTCTATCGCCAGTGGCTTGCCGCGCTGCCCGGCGACCAATTCCCACCGAATCCCGAAATACGGGTGCTGCTTGATGATCTCCGGGTAGTCTCCCTGATATGTCTCCAGCCGGACCGAAGGGCGGTACTGATGCATCCCTTTGCTGGCATTTCGCTGGCAGACATCCCACTCGTTGCTGCCGTCATAGGTCAGCATGTTGTAGTACCAATCGCGGCTGTTCTGCCACCCAGCCACCCGCAACTTGTTTCTCAGCCGATCCATCGGCATGAGCGCGCAATGCAGCATGGTCACACCGTTGACATTGCCCAGCCGACTCCAGGGGCGGTCGGCCAGCGTCGTCCCGTCCGGCAAGACGCTGATGCACTCCAGCGATTGGTGGCGCATTCCCGGAAACCATCGGTACAGCCGACGCTGCTGCTCAGTCATGCCCCGGTAAAAGTCGTAGTAGAAAACGAAATGCAAGAAAGTGTAAGAATCAACTTGCGGGTCTTCGATGTAGTGCCGCAGGTTGACCATCGTTTCCGGCGTATAGATTTCGTCCGCGTCCAGCGCCAGTACCCAGCCCTCGAAATCATCATCCGGCAGCGAGAGATTGCGGTTGTCAACTTGCGCCCTCCCGTCCTGGCCAAGAACCAGTTGTATCTTTCGGTCGGGGTCGGGGAAGGATTCGAGGATTTCGACTGTGCGGTCGCGCTGCCGGGGCGGCTGCCAGTCATCATGCCAGAAGCCCTGGCGCAGGGCATCACCCGCCGCCTTCGGCCCTTCCTTCGGATACTCCCACCAGCCCTCCACGATCTTGATCTGGTCGGCGTAAGGATAGACGGCTTGGAGCGCCTGCCCGACAAAGCACTCCTCGTTGAAAACCACCATCGCTACAGCAAGTTTGGCCATGCCTTCTCTCTCCCTCCGCTACTCTTGCGCCAGCCTCCGCTTCTCCAGTTCCTTGGCCAACTGAATAAGGGCCGCTTCCATCTGCGCTTCGTTTTCGCTCTCCACGGTTATCTCGGAGATGTGGCCAGTCAGCGCCACCGTTACTGTCCCGACCTGCCGCCATTTGTCAACATAGAGCCCGCAGCCGCCCGGCCCGGTCTCATAAGACCAGATGCCGAAGACCAGCCGACCTCCCTCTCCTGAGATCAAGCGCAGTTCAGTCATGCCTCACACTCCAAAGACTGAATATCGGGCGCCTTCGATCCGAAACAGATACGCAGGTGCCACAGGGAAAAATGGAACCGTGGCAGGCAACGACCCGACCAATGTGATGGGCACATTGAGGCCGGTCTTGATTGCCCGAAACCGCGAGAGGCCACGAACAGCCCTTCCTGCGGTCGGACTGCCAAAGGCCCCCTCCGCTATGATTCGGTCCAATTCTGCGCCATTTGCATTCATCACATACGATAGAGGCGCGTCCGGGCGTGGAGCAGGATGGGTGAAGAGCGCTACATCAACCCCGCAATTCCATAGGATGCCCAGCCATTCGGTGCAGGCGCCGGCTGGAACAACCGTCACCTGATTGTACGGAATGTCAATCGCAAACCATTGCATGTTTGGCTCCTCCGGGGTGGGCAGCCAGGGGAAGACCCCGACGATGCTTCGGCTGCCCAGCCACTTCTCCTGAATCAACTCGACCTGTAGGCCCCACGCCTGATACTTGAATCGCTGGAACTCCGGCACATCGCTGGCAAAACTCACCAGGTATCTGGCATTGACCGCATCGAAGGAAAGAACCGCTTCCGCCGCCGGCGCGACCGCAAAATCTACCTGGCCAGTCTCGGTGTCCACCACCGCCGCCGTTGCCACGCCGCCCACATAGATCGTCGCCGAGTCCATGCCGTCTATCGGCAACTTGTATCGCGTCCGGTATCCCGTCCCCCGGTCGAAGGTTCGGCCCGTGATGTTCGGCGCGGTATAGTCCTGAAACCAGAATGGCCGGAACCTCCCGGAGTGCTGCAGATAGAACGCCCGCAATGCCGCGAACTGCGCCTCGCTCAAGTAGCCGTAGGTCAGTTTGAATCGGTGCCGCGCCGAGGCCCAGGGTAGATTCCGTTGGCTCCCTCCCTGCTCGAAGGTCACCACATCCGCCGGCCAGTCCGCATTGATCTCCAGTTCGCCGGTCTTGATGATCGGATAAGTCTCGTAGGCCAATGCTCAAACCTTCCTCGAACGCCCCTGAATTGAGAACCCGTTGAAGACGCCCTTCTTGACATCTTCCCAGAGCGCCGGATTCGCCGCGTGCACCGCCATGATCCATGATCCCTGCTTGACTGCCTCGGTGCCGATGGTCATGTCCATTGGCGCGAGGTAGCACTCGACGATCTCCGCCCCTTTCATCAGTTGGGTTCGATGCTCCAGGCCGAGTTGCCGATAGTTGACCAGGAAGTCATGCGCCGCTTTTTCGATCTCCTCGGCGGAGCAGGTGTCGCCTTCGCCGGTTTTGGGATCTATCTGACTGTCAGGAACATCCGGCTCCATCACCACGCCATAGAGGATTTGCTTCTCGGCGTCCGCCTTGGCGATGGGCACGGTGATCTCATCGGCAGCCGTCACGGGCAGATAGAGCACCTGGCGCTTGACTTCGACGGGTTTCCCCACAGTCACCGTCCAATAGCCCGCGCTGCCCTGGACCGTATAGGGAACGGACAGATACTCTCCACCCGGCCTGCCGAGAATCGCACGGTCGTCATAGACCTCTTGCGTCCAGTACCGCAATGGGCTATTGCCAGGAGTGACATCGTTGGTCAGAGGTTTGGGGTTCACCGCGTTTGTTATCTGGACTCCTATCTCTTCGGCAGATAGCCCACCCATGCTCTTTGCTACCTGCTCAGTGCGGCAATCCACAGCCGCGCCTTTGCCATCTTCGGGCTTCGCCATCTTCGAAAGATGAATCATGCCGCGCTTGCCCATGCGTGCCGCGATCTGGTCATGCGCCTGCCGTACCTTCTCAGCAGTCAGCCCGGGGACATGAACATCACCAACGCCCGGCTCGCCCTTCTCCAGTTCAGCCATGACCCGGTGCGCGCGACTGTGCAGAGCGGTCAACTCGTCTCGGGTCAGAGCGTCGAGGGCCTGATCGGTCAACGCCGACAGCGCGGCTTTCTCGGTGATGGTGGAATCGGCCGTTCTCTTGGGTGATGCCTTACCGCCGGCATGGCCCCGGGCGGATCGCTGGAACCGACCCCACAACCAGCCGGGCACAAACGGCTTCGCCTTCTCAGCGAGTTTGCCCAAGTAGGTCGCTGACGCGGATTTTTCCGTTGGCGCCGATTCGCGCGTCATCAACTCCCCGCACTTCGGGCACTTCTGCTCGTAGCAGGCAACGCCGGTCTCGTGCGGAATGGTCGCGCCGCACTTCGGACAAACGCATTTACCGCCCGGCCCTAGCGCCGAGCCACCCATGCGACCGAGGCCAGCAGCCTTCTTCGCCTGATGGTCTTTCACCCATGCCTGGCAGTCAGCCAGCGACTTCCACTTGTCCTTCGAGAACAGGTAAGTGCGAATCTTCCACTGGCCGGTCTTGAGCGGGCTGTACCGCGCCTTGATGCCTTTCAGTTCCGACCGCGTTCCGGTGCGATATTTGTCCTGGAAATCGTCGGCGGAGTATCCGCCTGCGTCTACCTCGAAGTGGTTAGGAAACTCTGTGGGCATGGTTAGCCTCCCTGCTGCTCGTCTATCTTCTCGACTCGACCCTGATCTCGCCGCTCCGCCCGGTCCCAGACCTTCTGCGCCGGGATTCCGCGCATTCCCATTCGCCGTCGCTGCTTGCGGTTCAGGACGCCGAACTGCTTGGAGACATAGGGCGTCGGCCCGACGAGCACAAGGTCATCATTCTTTCGCATCGTCCTCAGCCTCCAATGCGATTTCTCCAACGCCCGGGCAGTCAAGTCGAATCCAACTCTTGCCGATCAGGACCCAGCCTTCGGATACCGCCTGCGCCCGACCACTGGCCAGGGTGAGTTTCTTGTCCGGCGTGAAGTAGTACACGCGAACCGTCTTCCCGATCAGGCACCAGGGAAAGCCGCGCGCCGGTTCAGCATCGGTCGTCTTCGGAGCCTGCGGCTCCTGGTCATAAGTCGCCTGATTGGTCATTGCTCTCTCTAGTTCTCTTCGTTATTGAGAAGATGATTGGATCGTCAACCTCTTCCTCCAAATCTCCCACTCCCGCATCCGCGCCCTTGGTCGTCGCAGTCGGCTCCTCCGGCTGCTCCGATTCCGGCAAGCCGCCCAACTCGCGCAGGTAAGCCTCCAGTGTTTGGTCGGGCACGATCAAGCCGGCGGTCGTCACCTTGGCCAGCGGATCGGCAATGTCGGAGAGGTCGGGTTCGCGAATATTGCTCGGCACCAACTGCGGATTCTTCTCCAGGTTGAATGACCCAGCGTTCATCTGGAACAGCCGATCTACGCCATAGCGGTTGATCACCTCGGCGATCTTCTCCAGCCAGCCTTTGAGCGCCAGCGTGAACAGGTCTTTATGCGAGAGCGACAGCGCATAAGAGCCCTTGCCCTCGGAGCCCAGCAGGAGAAACTGCGCCAGGACCCGCATGGCAATGTCCCGGTTGAAGCGGTTGATGACATCGCTGGTGTTGATCGCCCGGCTGCCGGCGGCGGAAACCAACTTGAAGTCCCAGCCGTGGGAGAGGAGGACCCCATGCTGCTCGTCCTGACGGATGGTGCTGATGACCTTCTCGCAGTACGCATGGAGCGCAATCATCTTCGGGTCGGTCTCGCTAAACAGGTCTACTCCCTCGGGCGCAGTCAGGACCGGAATGCCGGCCAGTTCCCGCTCGACGCCGATGACCTCGATCTCCTCGATCCGCTTCTTGAAGAAGTAACTCCGATAGCAGTTGCGCAGGATGCTTTGTCCTTCGGGGTTGCCCAGGGCGGGCTTGGTCGTGAAGTGCAGCGATTTGTCAATCGGGATGAAGTAGGTCTTGCCGTTCGCCATCTGCTCCATGCCCTGCAGGCCGCCGGTGTCGTCGAACTTCCACTGATAGAGGCTGTCCTGCTTGCGCGGCGCCAGTTTTCGCCAGCCGATCAAACCGTCGTCGTATTTGCTGTTCCGCTCGGGCGCGCTCGCAGTCGGTCCGCCGCGAACTTTGTAGACGATCTCCGTCCACTGCCAGCCATAGACCAAGACGGTCAGGACTTCCTGGATGAACTCTCCCCAGGTGTGGCTCATGTCGGTCAAGCATGATTCGAGGAACTCGGTCGCCTTCTCGGCGTCTCTGCCTTCCGCCCCAGTTGCCGACCAGATCGCCGAGCCGATCATCTGCTCGATGGAGAACAGTAGCCCGCCGATGATTGCGTCGTTCTCCGACATTTCGCGGTAGCGCTTGCGGCCCTGGCTGCCGCGCAACTCCAGCATGAACTCTTCGGAGATGATGCCGCCCCAGCGGGTCAATCCAGTGCGACCGACTTCGGTTACTGCTGCGGCGCGCGATAGTTTATCTGCCATCGGTCGGCCTCCCCTCCCAAACGAAAGAAGCGCGTCGCCAGTGCTCTGCCGTTTTGCGGTTCAGAGCGACTGACAACGCGCCTCTCGGGTTTCGAGTCAGCGTTGCGCTATTTACTTGTCATTCCCGCGAACGCGGGAATCCAACCTATTCCGTTTTCCCATTCGGCGGCGGTTCGGTTTCTCCCTTCCCGAAGTGCACCATCTCCACCACCGCTTCACCCAACTGGGGCAAGCCCTGCGCCCAGGTGAGAGTCATTCTACCATAACCTGTGCCCAAAAGAAAAGAGGCAAATCGTCTCATCGAGGGATGATGCAGAAGTTTTTCTATCTCCTGGTCGCTGGGCTGGCGCATGGTCGCCTCTCTCACCATGCCTGCCGGAGGCCATGCAGCGGGCTGCGTTTCCCCAACCCGCCCATGCTCGGCGTCGCCAGTTCTGCATCTGTCAGCAACCTCCCTTGTCCCGCGATGTAGTTGAGCCACTGGGTGAAACTGTCTACCTGGTCATCATACTCCCCATGCGGGAAAGATGTCAACTCGTCCAGAAAGTCGCCCAGCCAGGAAGCGCTCTCCGGCAGGTAGACATTGCCGCCTTCGCAGTACGGCGAGACCGCGTTCGCCCGGCTGACCTTATCCTTCGTCGGCTGATACTTGACGATGGGCAGGACTTCTCCCGCCTCGGTCTGCAACCCGAGTTGCGCCAAGACCGCGGCGGCGGCCGTATCTTCCAGCATCACCCACTTGGGCCGCCACCGCTCATACATGCTCACGATCTGTCGCGCAAGCCCGGGCGCGTCGGGCCGACCGCGCCAGACATCGAGGACATAGAGCCGGTTCTGCTTGTCTCGCCCGCCCGTCACACAGACCGCCCACGAACCCGACTCCACTCCCTTGAGCGGCGTATCCCACGACTGCCCAATCGTCACCAGTTCCGGGTGCTCGACGAACCGCGTGTCGAACCACTCTTCCTTGAACACCGCGCCCTCCTCTTCCTGCGGATCGCCCATGTAGTGGCAGGCGAAGGTGCGGGAGCCAACCCGCCGGCGAACCGCCTCCAGATACTCCGCCGAAAACATCTCCGGCCAGAGTGGTTCACCCGCTCCGTTCAGCGCGGGATACTTCCGGCTCTCCCATTCCCCCGAATCCATCAGCCGCCGGGCAATGTCATCCCGGTGCCACCTCGTCATCCCGAGCACCACCCTCCCGGACGGCTTCAGCCGCGTCTCGGCGATGCGCTGATACCAGGAGAACATCTTGTCGCGCTGATAACGAGTGGCCACCGCATCATAGGATTTGATCGGGTCATCAATCAGAATCAGATCGGCGCGCCGCGAGATGATCGGCCCACCCACCCCGACCGCCGCGATGGTTGGGTCCTTGTTGGTCATGTCGAACCGCTCGACCGTCCAGGCCGTCTCGCCCCATTTCGACTTGCCGGCGCGACAACCGGGGAAGACCTCGGCATATTTCGGATTCCCCGTCACCTGCTCCCGAATGGTCAGCGAGAAAGCATTCGCCATTTCGGCCGTCGCCGAGATCAGGATGATGTTGATCTCGGGGTTGATGCCGATCAGCCATGATGCCCAGATCATCGTAATCCAGGTTGACTTTGCGTGACCCGGCGGGGCGACGATCAGTAAGCGATCCGGCCCGGCCTGCAATTCGTCCAGCCAAGCGCGGTGGTGCGGCGCCGCCTCCAGCCCCCAGACATAGCGACCGAAGGCGGCGGGGTCAGTCCGCGCCTCAATGATCTCCGGCGCCAGATTCTCTTCCGTTCCCTGCGCCATCCCCTGGGCCAATCGCTGCAGGAACATGGAAGCCGCCAAGTCGGAGTATTGCGACCGCGAACTCTCGATGTCGGTCGGTGGGAATAAACTCTTGGGCAACGCGAATCACCTCCCTCAATAAATGCTCTTCCCTGGCCCCGAGCGTGAATCGGGTGTTCTGAATCACCGCCTGAATCTTCTCCGCCATCATCGTCAGTTTGGCGCCGGAGTTGATGGCCAAATCCAACTGCTCGTCCGATAGGCCGGCTTGCTTGGTCAGTTGCTCGATCCAAGAGTAAAACTTGGCGCGGAGCAGAGCCAGATCATCACCCAAATTGAGCGAACCACGGAACTGCTCAAAATAGTCTCGCTCCTGCTCGCTGAGCACCTTTGAGTAAGTGCCCGGTAGGGATTTCACCGCTGGCCTGCCACTCAATCCCCCGTGGAACTTGCAGCGCCCATAGCCGGGATGCGGCGTCATGTAGCCGGCAGGATGAGCGCAGGGTTTGCCGGTTGACTTAGTCTTCGAGCCGCATTTCCGCCCGCCATATTTCTGGCTCATCTATCCCGCCCTTCGTTTTCTCAATCTCTCAAAACGGCCAGGTCGATCTGATATGGCAATCGCCCTCGGTGACCTTCCCCTTGCACCGAGTGCAGATATAGTTCGCGTGCCAATGCCCGACAACTCGCAGGCCGACCGCCGATTCTTCGATGTCACCATCTACCGGCACCCACTTGCGAATGCAGAGCTTCGGATTAGTTGGGGTGGGCACCTCCTGAAACTCGAAGGTCACCATCTTTCCGACCGCCCCGCCGCAGGTCTTGTGTTCCCACTCCGAAAAACTAGGCATCAAGAGGTCGGCCTTCCTGGTCCCGAGTGGAATCATCTTCCCGGTGATCTGACACCATAGCCGACGAAACCAAATGCATTGATCGCAAGTCATCGTCTACTCGCCTCCTGCCAAAGTTGCAGATGGAATTGCAGTTTCCGAATGGCGCCTCGCAGAGTATGGGCAATCGGGACCTCAATAATGGTGCGATCAAACCACCGGGCGCGAAGGTAACGAGGACCCACTCTCCAGTAGTCGTTACCAGCATAGTCAACCGCTCCGGTAACATTGAACTGCAAGAGCGGCCACTTCTGGCGCAAGCGGTCCAACTGCTTCTGCTCGTCGGTCAGAGTCCATCCTATCTGAGCCATGGCCGCCCTTCGTTTTTCCAATCCCTCAATCTCCGCCAGCGGATGTGACTCTCGTTCTCCTTCGATATTCCCTCGGCATGATACCGAGCAACTCTGCCAATTGAGACCTGATCCGTCGCAGCCGTTTATAGCACGCCTGATGGCTCATGCCGAGAAAGTGCGCCGTCTCGGGCACTCCATGCCCATCAACCAATCGCTGAATGAGAATGAGGTCTAGCGGCGCAAGGTGCCGCAAGGCTTGTACCATATCAATCCGGTCTTCGATTTGGCTCAGTGTGCTCATTCGCCCACCTCCTCAAGTGTGATCTCACAGCCGGGCAGGTTATCACCCAGAGCAAACTGCTTCGTGCAGTGGAGCATCACCACCAGGGAATCATCCGCCAGAAGTGCGGGGACTAGGGCGTCAAGCGTTGCTTTGATCAGGTTGTCCAACTCTCCGCGCCGGCTCGTCGGCCAATGGTTTTTCTTGGGCAGGCTCTTTGGTCGCGGCAGGTAGAATCGCATGGTGCATTGGCAAGGGCCGGTCATGGCCGCCGTTCCCTTCCCCGCCAGCAGCGCGGCCTCGTGCCGGCAGAGCGTTGCCCATTCGGTCGAGGGCGAATAGACCCGGGCGTGTCCGCCGAAGGCGCGCGCCCGCGGCCTACCCTGCGGCTTCGGTATCCCGACAACTTTCAGGGTGATGGCTCTGGTTTGCTTCTGCGCTTCACTCTCCACGCTTCACGCTCCCTCGTCGAAAAGAGTTTGCTGCAACCTCATCCCTTCCAGCACCATCTCCAGGTTCGGGAAGACCTCGCAGAGCAGGAACTGATACTCGTACCCCACTCTCCACCTCTTCGTCTCGGGATCGAATGACCTCCGCGCCGGCTCGACCTTCGCTTTTAGTTCTTCCAGCGCCGTCCACCATGCGCCATCCTCTCCCGACCAGGTGAACTCAAACCAGCAGTCATCGCCGTCGTTGACGATCCGCAAAGATTCGAGACGGGCTTTCATTCCCCCAGCAGAATCCCCACCGCGCTCATCACCCGGCGCCGCGCCTCTACCTGAAGCGGCTGCAGGGCCCGGACGACCAACTCCATGGCGCCTATCGAGCCATCGTCGCTCGGCTTGGGCCGGTCGGGCATAGTCGCGGGAACCTGTGGCGCCGCCGGCACCTCCGGCTTCGCAGCCTTGGCCGCGCCCGGCTTCCGCCCGCGCTTGGCCTTCAACTCCGGCGGAGGAAGTTTCCTCTTCTCAGCCAAACAGTCGGGGCAAATCCATGTCCAGCGCCCCCGCTTGTCACTGGGCGGCTTGAAGGTGTGGAATCCGACCTGGCAGACCAGCATTCCATTCGCCTCCTCAGTGATGCACCGCTTGACCTGCGAGAGAGCAATACCGAAATGGTCTGCCGTGATCCGAAGTGTGTGCCCCGATTCCAAACAGTAGTCAAGTACCGCCCTCGAATCCACTGCTACGCTCTTCGTCATCTCACTTGCCTCCCTTGTTGTGATTTTTCAGCCATCATTCCCCCTCCGGCTCTCGCCCGGAATCTCAATGCCCGTGCAGGTCTCGCGCTTGTCGCCGACCTCGGCGCGTGACTCTTCCGCCATCCCCAGCAACTCCGCCTGCGCTTCCAACAATCTCCTCCGGGCCCGTAGCCACCGGCGGCGGTCTACTCCGGGCGGGCAAATGTCCAGCCTAACCTCTACTGCCACGGCGTCACCTCCCGCGCCACCTCGACGAACCTCTGTTCCCATGCCCGCCACCCATAGCGGAAATCGCAAATCGGCCCATTGCGCTGCTTGGCCAGGATAAACTCAACCTCCTGTTGGTCATGGGCAACCGCTTGCCGGTCCTCCCGTTTCTCCGCCCAATTGGGGTGATAGATGAAGATCACCCAGTCGGCGTCCTGCTCCAACTGCGAGGTGTTCTTGAGGTCGGTGAGTTCCGGCCGGAAGTTTCCCTTACCCAGGCCGGGCCGGTGGAGTTGGCTGGTGACTACCATCGGGACACCAATCTCCATTGCCAAGCCCTTGAGTACCCGGCTCGCCCTTGCCACTCGCGCCGTGTCGCCATCGGTTCCTGGAGCCTCTAGCATCTGCACATAATCCACGGCGATCAGTTTCAGGCCGTATTGCCCCTTCGCCTTGACCGCCATCCGGTAGAGTGAATCTATATCGGGGTTCCCGCAGGACAGATACAGCGGAACCTCTTTCGCTCGCGCCCCGACCTGAATCACCTTCCGCCAGTCCTCTTCGTTCAGGTTGGCGATCCGTAGAGCATGGCCGTCCACACCGGCGACATGGGTGAGTACCCGCTGGGCGAGTTCGCCTGGGTGCATTTCGAGCGAAAAGAATCCGACGGGCATATCATGCTGGAAGGCCAGGTGGCAAAGCATCTGCAAAACGAATGCCGTCTTTCCCCTTCCTGGCTGGCCCGCCACCAGGATATAATTGCCGGGGTGCATCCCCGTTGTTATCAGGTCAAGGCCGCATAGGGAAGTTTCCAGGCCGGTGACTGCCTTACCGGATACCTGCCGCTTCTCCAAATCGTCCATTTCTGCCTGAACCGCATCGGCGATCCGCGAGAAGGACGAACCCTCCGCCCACTGGAACTGCGCCTTGATTCCCTCGACCCTGGCCGCTGACTCAGCAATCACATCAGCCGTCGCCTGTGATTCGTCATAGGCCATCTGCTGGGCCTCATTCGCCACGGCGATCAGCCGGCGCCGGATCGCCTTGTCTTTGACAATCGCGCAATACCTCTCAGCGTTGGCGGCATGGGGCACAGAATCCAGAATGGTGGCCAGGTAGCCCAAACCGCCGACCATTTGGAGTTGGGCGCTATCGGCAAGACTGGCCTGTAAGGTAATCAGGTCAACCTCAATGCCGGCTTCCTGCAATCGCGTGATATGTGCAAAGAGCGTGGCGTGAGCCTCACGGTAGAAATCGCTGGACTCCAGCCCCTTGCCCAACACCCGGTCAATCGCCTTCGGGTCCTGCATCATCGAACCAAGTGTCGCCTGTTCAGCCTCTAAATCCTGCGGGGGCAGTTTGCCAAGTGTGAAGTC
Organism: bacterium; assembly: GCA_041648665.1. Lineage (NCBI taxonomy): Bacteria > bacterium. The sequence goes on from JBAZOP010000007.1 coordinate 53,193, forward strand.
AGTCATGCACACACCTCGTTTAGTTCCTCGTGGGCATCAGCGAATAATCCTTTCGACGCGCTCTCTGCCTTCCTGAGATTCTTTACCGCCACCTCAAAGTAGGATTCCTTGAGTTCTATCCCGACCGCCTTTCTACCGAGCCGGATTGCCTGGTATGCCTCAGAGCCGATCCCCATAAACGGTGTCAGTACTGTCTCGCCTGGGTTGCTATACAATTTGATGCACCGCTCGATAGTGCCGAGTTGTAGTGGGCAAATGTGCTTCTCGTCATCGGCTGCCCGCGCCACAGAATACTGGAGCGTGTCGGTTTCATGCACACCCAGCCAGATACCATGCGCCCACTCAATCCACTTCTCATTGTCCATTTCTCCGTTGGCGACCGGAGTAACGGGTACGGCACATTCACCCGGCTTCCGAAAAAGCAGAACCTGGTCAACTAGAGCGGGGCGGCTACAGGACGAATCTTTACGCATCTGGACGAAAAGCAGGGCCTTGCTCTTTACACGAATCGCCTGCGCCTGCGGGTTCTTCTGCACGAATGCCCGCCCGACAAAGACCCATCCTTCGCGCTCGTAGGCACAGATCACCGCACCAGGAAAGTCACGAACACCGATATACCCGTCCCTTTGCGCCATCGCTGGAATGTCGCTCGTATGCACGCAAGTCAGCCGACCCGGCTTCGTGACGCGTAGCACCTCCCGGATAATGAAGGAGTAGTGCTCAAAGAACTCCGCCCAATCCCGCGAGTTGCCGAGGTCCCGTTCCGTAGCGGTGTAGGTGTATAAATCGGCGAAGGGTGGACTATACACCGAAAGATCAATCGAATCGTCGGCTAGTTCGGGTAGGCGCTTCGCGGAATCCCCCAGCATAGCCGTCCACCGATCACCAGTTACCACGGCCTCTGCATATAAATCGTCTTTCTGTTCCAGCATTTGCAGTTCCCCCTCTTCGTATAGCCTAATGCGACCCACCAATTCTCGACGAAGCCGGTTAGCCATAGCATCTTTGCGCATGACATTCCGATAAACCTCATCTTCCTGACCTGAGAGAATCAGGTGGACATTGACTGGCGATTCTTGCCCGTACCGCCACTCACGGCGAATGGATTGATAGAACTGTTCCCATGAATCATTCATGCCGAGAAAGGCCATATCGTGTGCGTTCTGGAAGTTCATCCCAAAGCCGCCAATACGCGGCTTCGTCACCAGTATGCGAAACTCCCCATCCTGGAACCTCTCGAACTGCTGGGCCTTATACTCTGGCGAATGATCTCCCCTAACCTCAACAGTGTCGTCAAATAGAGAGGCCGCAAGGGTGCTTTCCTGCGATAGACCCGTCCAGATAATCCACTGACCTGGAGAGGTCGCAACCGTAGCCTTCAGCGCCTCAATTTTAGATGTAAGTGTCTCCGCGCGAACGCAAGCACGGTCTTTGATTCCATGTAGATGGGTGAAGAATAACTGAGACGGGTCGCTATAGTCAGCCTGCACGAAATGGGGGGTAATCCGTAGTTCGGGAAGAATGAATCCGTCGTCCTTGTAGCCCAGGTCTGACGGCTGCATCATACTAATAGCCCAGGATGAAAGCCACTGAAAGAAGGGTTGCTCTGCGTGGTGCTTCAGCCGCCATTCCGTGCCACCCTTATTGCTTCCCTTTCTCCGATAGCCTGTTCCGTTACCATCGAAAAGGGTATGCTCCTTGTTCGCGTTGATGAAGAACATGGCAAGCATTTCAGCCATAGTACAGATACCCAAGAACTGCGAATGATTCCCCAATTCGATAGAGTCATTCGGTGCGGGGGTTGCGGTACAGCAAAGCCGATAGGGTACTCCATCGGCAGCGGCTGTCAGTTTCTTCCGCGTCTTTCCGTCAAGGGCTTTCAGTATGCTTGATTCATCCAGAACTACGGCCCCGAATCGGCTCAAGTCAAAGGCGTCGAGCATTTCATAGTTCGTAATCCAGAGGCTGGCTCCCCCGCTGATCTCGCCCTGACTGCGGACATAGGCTACCTTTATCCCGATCTTCTTTGCCTCTCGGCAGGTCTGGCGAGCGACCGACAGCGGAGCGATTATCAGTGTCCGCTTTCCAAGTAGCCGCGCCCACTCCAACTGAATAAAGGTTTTGCCGAGGCCGGTGTCCAGGAACACAGCGCAACGCCCCTTACCGACGGCCCATCTCACAATATCGCGCTGGAAAGGGAACAGAATCGGATTGATCTCATCAAGCGGGACAGTTATTCCGCATGATGTTACGCGATGCTGCTTCGTCCGCAGCCACCCTTCATAATCCAGGTTGTCGGCCAGGAAGTCAGTCATGCCTTCCCCCTCGCATAATGCTGGTTCAGGGCTTCCCCGCTCGTGCCGCGCTGGGCCTCCTCCGGCTTCTGCCGCCCAAACTCGATTGCCTTAGCCATCCAGTTCCGCAGGCCCATCCGGTGGTTGAATCGCTTGCGCTCCCCATCCTTCAGCCGATCCCGGTAGAGTTTGACCTCGGCCAGATAGTCGAGCCGAGGGAAGTCTTTGACCAGTTCAGCCAGCCAGGTAGCATCATCGGGTTTTGACTTCCAGTTAGGAAGAGTCTGGATTAGGGCGTAGAGGGGTTGCATTTCCTCCGGCACTTTGGGTTGAAGGGGGGTAGGGGGGTTCTTGGTAAGGTCTGGTAAGGATAGGTAAGGAGGGGTATGGTCTGTCTGGGGTGCGTCTTGGGTCTGTCCCATGAGTGTCCCTAGAGGGTGTCCTAAAAGAGCCATTTCTTTACCATAGCGGGCATCAAAATCAGCCACCACTTGCATGGGCGCCTTTGAGAGAATTGAGAATACCCCCTTTGCCAGGTCACCGCTTAGTTTGCCGCCCCTTCGCCCGTTGTATTCCAGGTAGGCCACCACCCAAATCCAGTTGCCGGGGTAGAACTTCACATGGCCCTGGAAGGCCACCTGGCAAGTCTCCTCAAAGGCGGCGGCTGTCCAGGGGCCAGTCTTGAGGCGGGCAACGGCAGGGTCAAACTGATAGACACCAGCACAGGTATTCTCGGCACACTCAGACAGATAATCGAAGAGATTGCGCTGGCGGGGCTTGAGGCCCAAGTACCACGGATCGCTCCATTTTGCTGAACTCATCCAAGTGAACCTCGCGCCCATATTTGCCATTTGCCACTACCTCTCTGTCTGTGATCTACCCTACTGCCTACCTGCCCCGGTGATGTGGGAGGTTGGGGAGGGGGGTGGTCGGGCAATCCCTTTTTCCTGGCGCGTCGTAGGGTCTCCGCTAAAATCGGATTCAGGCGTACTAGGCTCAGGCCGCTATGGTATTCCCAGGGCTTGTTACCGAACCTAGCAATCACCGTGGGGAAGTGTCCCTGGTCGCAGTAGTACAAGTCATGGCGGCGGAACCGCCCCAAGAAAGTGCAGTCCAGGCAGTCATGCTCATAGATCGGCTTTGCCATTATCCTCTCCCTTCTTTGCCTCCGCCTCTTCGCGGGTCCCGACCTCTGGGACCTCGATGCCCAGTTCCCTCTCCAGCCACTCAGCGGCCAACCGCCGATGACAGAACTTTCCGGGCTTCTCCCAGCAGAGCATGATTGCCCCATCGCCCAGGTCGCGATAGACTTGCTTTGCGTCCAGTTGGGCTAGTTGTTGAAGGTAGCGGACTGTGTACTCAGCCTGGTCAATATCCCCGTGGCGATAGAGATACAGATCGTTGCCACTGGGCACCAGCGGGAAGTACCGTTGGCCGAAGTACCACTCAGGTACACTCAGCGAGATGGCCTTAGCGAGAAGGAATCCCGGCCCACCCTTCGCGCTCGGATGTTTCGACCACCAGGAGAAAGAAGCAGTCTGGATCATGGCTTGTTGACCTCCCTCTTGCACTTCCCGCACCATCCCTGTCCGTATTGCTCCACCCAGCCTCCAGGCTGATTGCAGTCCTGCTGTTTGGCCGGGGTGAGTGAATCACTCAGGGACGAATAGCCTAGGGGCCAGAAGCACAACTTACGCCAACACAGGTCAGGGTGGCGCTGGATGATCCACCAGGCTATCCGCCATTTCCATCCCGTCCAGGTTATCCAGTAAGCGAGTTTCGGCCAGATGAAATATCGCCACCGCACCCAAGCCCTGTTCATGACCCATTGACCTCCTCCACTGTCACCAGTCCATTCTCGATCAGGTAGGCCAGGAGCAGCCCCAGGGATTCGGCGAGGCTGGGGCCGTCGCACCGCATATCTGTGGCGGCACCGCCATAATCGCTACTGTAGCCAACCTTAGTCAAGGCACCATCCCTATAACACTCAAAGGCGGAATCGCCAATCTGTTCCGGCATCACCGGCCACAACTCGTCGGCCTGGAGCGCGGCGACCTGGTCATTGGCGAGAAATCGTTTGCTGAAATTGGCCCAAATCTCAGACTCTACCAGCCGCCATTCCGATCCGGTTTGGGTGCGACCATAGACAAAGTAACTCTCCCTCCGCACCCCCAGATCGTGCAACCGCTTGCTGAGTTCAATACTCGTGGTCACAGGTTCAGGCATTATGCTTCTCCTTCCTGTGCTGCTCATTCGCTGTCTGGAGAAACTTGACGATAGCCTGGAGGCAACTGTGGTTGAAAGCGCAACCGGGTACTGTCAGAAAACAGTACGCCCGCCGGGGTCCATGCCATTGAATACTGCCGAGAATCTGGCCCGAAGGTGTCGAGGTGAGATGCCACCACCGCCGCCCCTTGTCATCGGTGCGTTCTCGCGCTACCATGTCGGGAGCATCCAGTACAGGTTCAGGCATTGGGATCCTCCTGTCGGCTGCAGGGGTTGCCCAACAACTTGGTCAGCATCTCGTCGAGGGCGGTGAGGGCCGAGAGCCTATCATCGCTCGCGCCCTGGATGTGTCTTGCCCACCTCGTCGCAACTCGCCAGCAGGCACTCGCCCACCACCCGTCGGGCATACGGCGTTCTTCCAGGTCAATGATTACCATCGGCCACTTCGCCCGCATCTCCTCCAGTTTTACTTGCCAGGGCTCACTCAAGGTATCCCTCCTTGCGAAGCCACAGCCACAGTTGGGCGGCGGCTTCGGCCAGGTTATGGTCTTCACTGTGTGCAATATCCTCATCCTCCCCTGGCGGTGGTGGAGTCATCGCCGAGGAGAGCAGCGTACAACT